>JBGSTN010000471.1:0-3382 GCA_041736455.1 Burkholderiaceae bacterium
GGACACCCGGCACGGTGGGCAGAGCGGCAGTGACCGGTCCGACCCCCACGTGTGGCTCGACCCGGGCAATGGTCGCGCAATCGTGACGGCCCTGGCCGAAGCGCTTGCAGAAATCGATCCGACCAATGCCGGCCGATACCGGCGCAACGCGATCTTGACGAACGAGTCACTGGTGCTGCTCGAGCAAGAATTGACCGACGAACTCGAACCGATGCGCACCCGTCGCGTGGCCGTGTTCCATGACGCATGGCAATACTTCGAGCACGCATTCGGACTGTCGCCGTTCGTCGCCATCACGGTCGATCCGGATCGACCGCCCACCGTGAGTCAGCGCCGGCAGGTCGAACGAGCCGTTCGCGAGTTCGATGTGCAATGCATCTTTGCCGAGCCTCAGCACGATGGCAAGATCATTGCAGGCCTCGCGGATCAGTTCGGACTTGCCTCCGGCATGCTTGACCCGATAGGCGCGAAGGAGCCCCTCGGACCGTCGCAGTACCAGGCCACGCTGCGCGGCATCGCCGGAAATCTGCTCCGCTGCCGCTGAATCCGGTCCGCAGCGTTTCCTGCGCCGACGTGTTCGCGCGGACGTCTACGGTCCGAAGTTGTCGCTCAATCCGCACGCCATTCCGGACCTTCGTTGTCCAGCATGCGTTTGACAGACGCGAAGAACAGGTCGCTCTGTTCGCGGGCTTCGACGATCTGCGCGGCAACGCGTGCGCACACGGCGGGAGGAATGTGGCGCAGGGGCCGCCCTGCCGCGGCTTGCTGGGCCAGCACCTGGTGCATGCAGGCACGTTCGAGATAGTAGAGATCGTCGAAAGTCCAGGCCACGTTGGGGCCCACCACCGTTACGCCATGACTCGCCATGAACAGGACATCATGCCCCGCGACCATCCTGCCGATGCGCTCACCTTCCGCATCGTCGAGCGCGAGTCCGTTGTACTGGTTGTCGTAGCCCACGCGGTTCCAGAACCGCAGGGTGTTCTGGTTGCACCAGGCAAGTTCGCCCCCATGAACGAGCGTCAGCGCCGTCGCATAGGGCATATGCGTGTGCATCACGCACTTCGCATGGGCATTCGTGCGGTGGATCCAGCTGTGGATGAAGAACGCAGTGGGTTCCAGCGTGTGGGGGCCCTCGATGACCTTGCCGTCGATGTCGATAAGCAGGATGTCGCGGGCAGATACTTCGCTCCAATGCAATCCTTGCGGATTGATGAGATATCGGTCGGGTGCCACTTCGAGGCTGAAATGGTTGCAGACGCCCTCGTTGAGCCCGAGTTTTGCGGCCCACCTCAATGCGGCTGCCAGGTCGATACGTTCGTTGTGATGATCCATGGGTACGCTCCCGTGCCGGTCAGGGTCTGGACTTGGTGGCGGCCGTCGCGACGACTTCGAGACGGGCGTTGGTCAAGCCGGCCCGCACCATGTCGAGCTGGCGTGCTGCGGCCGACGAAACATCGGCGATCCGATCCTTGGCCGTCGGACCTCGGTCGTTGACGCGAACCATGACCGACCTGGCGTTGGCCAGATTCGTGATCCTGACCTGGGTGCCGAACGGCCATGAAGGATGTGCCATCGTCATTGCCGAGGGATCGAACCGCTCGCCACTGGCCGTCTTGCGCCCGGCGAACTTCTTGCCGTAGTAGGAAATGACGCCTTCGATCGTCGTGCCCTGGGCGACCTCGGCGGCGTTCGTCGACGGGGTATGGAGGGACATCGAAATCGAGACTGCCGCGAGCAGACCGACGAGGCGCCGCCGCCCGACTCGGCGTGTACGGCATGGCTCGGCGGCAGACGATGGACGCCGAGGCTCGTCGATGCCGATACTGTCGATAGGTGTCATGGTGTCGCATTCTCCTCGTCATGGTCGTTGTCCGATTCGATTGACGGATTATTACCCGAGGCATCGGATCGGATCGACCGGCGTCACGAAGCCGGCCACTCGCGGTCGATGCACTTGGCGCACTCTGCACCGAGCAGGGCAGTGCACGCGCTGACGAAGATCCAGACCAGAATCACGGCCAGCGCCCCTGCGGCGCCGAACGCCCAGGCTGTGCCGACCGTGACGACATACCAGCCGATGATGCCGCGCGCCAGCCGGAGCATGACGGCGGCCGCCAATGCCCCGACGAAAGCGGGCCAGCGTCCTGGCGGCCGGTCCGGAAAGAAGCGATAGAAGATGTAGAGCATCGCGATGAGCAAGGTCATGCCGATCGCACCATTGATCCAGGCGACCGGGTCGAACCACTCCATCGGCACCCAGACCGGATCGATACCGGACAGGCTCAGCAGATCGGGTACCCGATCCGCCACGGCGGCCGTCACGCCACCGGCGACCGCAGTGAGCAACAGTGAGGCGCCGACGAGGAAGGCCAGGACCAGAACCATCAGGAACGACTTGAAACGCGCGATCAGGATGCTCATCCAGAGTTCGCGGGCGCTGGCATAGTCGTGCCCGCCGAAGATGTGATCGAGCGCGCTCTTCATCGACATGATGACGGCGGTGGCACCGACCACCATGGTGCCGGTGGCGACGATGGCTGCGGTGCCACGTCGCTGGTCCGTATCGAGGCGATCGATCATGCCCGAGATCGCATCGGCCACATGGTCGCCCAGCTGGGTCGAGATCGCGTGCATCACGAACTGGCGCGCCTGTTCCCCGTCGAGGATCAACGAAAGCACACTGAGCATCATCACCAGCAGTGGGGCCATCGAGAACGCCGCATAGAAGGACAGGGCGGCAGCGAACTGCGTTCCCCGGTCATTGAAGAACTCGGTGATCGTGTTCTGGAAGATGACGAAGAACTTGCGCAGCATCGGGGAGAGATCGTCCTGACGGTCGTTCCTGCAGCGTATCGGGAGTTGCCGGCGTGCCGGCGCGCCCCGCCGGGCGCGTTGACGGCCGATCGGCGATAATGCCCGTTGGCAGCCCCATGTGGCGGCTGCAATCAACAACGCACGGGGTCGACGGCAACAATGGCGCAGTATGTATACACGATGAATCGGGTCGGGAAGATCGTTCCGCCCAAGCGACAAATCCTGAAGGACATCTCGCTGTCGTTCTTTCCCGGCGCGAAGATCGGCATGCTGGGCCTGAACGGTTCCGGCAAGTCGACGCTGTTGCGCATCATGGCCGGTGTCGATACCGAGATCGAGGGCGAGGCCCGGCCCATGCCCGACTTGAAAGTGGGCTATCTGCCCCAGGAGCCCGAGCTCAACCCCGAGCACACGGTACGTGAAGCCGTCGAGAGCGGCATGGGCGAGGTCCAGGATGCCAAGGCGCGCCTGGACGCGATCTACGCTGCCTATGCCGAGCCCGATGCCGACTTCGACCAGCTGGCCGAGGAACAGGCCAAGTGCGAAGCGATCCTCGCCACTGCCG
>JBGSTN010000150.1:0-2392 GCA_041736455.1 Burkholderiaceae bacterium
GGCACCAGCATCGTCACGCTTTGCGCCTGGCCCAGCACCAGACAGCCGGCGAGCAGGCACGCCGCTCCGACACTCGTGGCGATACGCGGACCGACCCGGTCGACCCAACGTCCACTCGCCGGAACGAGCAAGGCGCCGAGCACCAGGTAGCCCGTGATGACGCTCGAGACCGCACCGACCGGCAGGCCGACTTCGACGACGAAGTGGTGGAGGTAGATCCCCTGGCCGTAGAAGCCGAACGTCCAGATCACGATCGCCATCATGAAGCACGCGCCGACGACGTACCAGCCGTGGAACCATTCGGTGGCCGCCAGGCCGCGAAGCGCCATGCCAGGTCCGTCGGTCAGGCGCCGGACGCCGGCATCCGATTGATCAGTTGCGTTGCCATGTCGGCAAAGACCTTCTCGATCGCGGCACGCAGGTAGACATCGTCGACGTGCTCGGCGAGCGCCTGCGTCATGCATTGCATCCAGGCATCCCGCTCGGCCGTGCCGATCGCGAACGGCATGTGCCGCATGCGCAAACGGGGATGCCCACGCTCTTCGATGTAGATCGGCGGCCCGCCGAACCAGCCGCTCAGGTACTTGAACAGGATGTCGGCGCTGCGCGAGAGTTCGGGCGGATGCATCGAGCGGATTCCCGCGGCATCCGTGCGCGCATCCATCAATGCATAGAAGCGATCGACGAGCGCACGCAAGCCTTCTGCGCCACCCAGCTTTTCATAGACGGTCGGTTCGGACATCGGAAGTTCACCTATTGCCAGCAAAGAGTCGACGATCGGTCCCGCGTGCGGCCGGTGCGATCAGGTTCCAGGTCGTGAAGAGTAACCTGCCGACCGGTGGTCACCGCAACACTGTCGAGTTGATCCGGTGCGCTTACTGATGCACCATTCGACATCCACGGTTGGCAGGGATCTCCGGCCTGCACGGCCCTCGTTCTGGAGCTTTCCGCCTTGCTGCACACCGATTCGATCCGCATTCGTTCGGCAACCCTGCCGAGTGAGCGACGGTTCGTGCATTGCGCCAGCATGCGGCCTGCCAGGATACGGTTCGCATGATCGAGCTCATCGTGGCGGTCCTGATCCTGTGCGCCGGCACGGGAATCGGTGTACTGCCGATGCGCAATTCGTGGCGTGCGGCCATCGGGATCACCTCTCAGGGACTGGCAACGGCGCTGGTCCTGTGGACGGTGGTGCCGATACTGGCGGGCGGCCCGGTCGTCGTCGGCGAGATGGCCTGGGGCTATCCGGCCGGGACGCTGCGTGTACGACTCGACGCGCTGGGCGCGTTCTTTCTCGCCTGGTCGCTGCCGATGACGCTGCTGGGCAGCCTCTATGCGGTCGGCTACCTGAAGCCCTATTTCCAGTCGACACGCAACGTCGGTCTGCACTTCGCCCTGCTCAACATCACTGCGCTCGCGTTCATCGTCGTCTATGCGAGCGATCACGTGCTGTTCTTCCTGGTCGGCTGGGAACTGGCAGCGCTGGCCGCCTGGCTGATGGTGATCTGGGATTACACCAATCAGAAAGTTCGCTTCGCCGGCTTCAACTATCTGGTGTCGACACACATCGGCCTGGTCTTCCTGGTCGCGGCGGTGATGATCCTGTACACCCACACGCTGGGGTGGGAGCTGACCGGTTTCGGGCGGTGGCTCAGTACGCATCCGGGTTCGGAACGCAACTTGGTGTTCCTGCTGCTGGTGGCGAGCTTCGGCTTGAAGTCGGCGTTCTTTCCTTTCCATTCCTGGTTGCCGCGCGCTCATGCCGCCGCCCCGGCGCATGTTTCGGCACTGATGTCGGGCGTGATCCACAAGGCAGGCCTCTATGCGTTGATTCGCTTCGTATTCCTGATCGGCCAACCCGACGAATGGATGGGTTGGTTCCTGATCGCCTTCTCGGCCTTGTCCGCCGTCATCGGCGGGTTGTACACGATGGGGCAGCGCGATCTGAAGCGCCTGCTCGGCTATTCGTCGACCGAGAACGTCGGCATTGCCGGTATCGGGATCGGTGTCGGCTGCCTCGGCCTGTCGTGGGGCAACGCCACGCTGACGGCGCTCGGTTTCACCGGCGCGCTGCTGCACATCCTGAATCATGCGTTCTTCAAGTGTCAGCTCTTCTATGCGGCCGGCGCCGTCTACCAGGCATCCCACACCGTCGACATCGAGAAACTCGGTGGTCTCTCGCGTCTGATGCCCTGGACCACGTTGAGTTTCCTGATCGGCGGCGTGGCGATCGCCGCCGTGCCGCCGCTCAACGGCTTCGCCAGTGAATTCGTCATCTATTCCGGCCTGTTCACGAGCGAGCCGATCTCGTCATGGGCGAAGGTCGCGCTGTGCACCGGTGGCGCCGTGCTCGCCTTCGTGGGCGCCGTCTCCGCGCTGAGCATCACGCGCG
>JBGSTN010000493.1:0-5502 GCA_041736455.1 Burkholderiaceae bacterium
AACGCCAGCGGCCAAGCCCGACGGTCCGCGCAGCGCCGTGCGGCGGACTTCCGCGAACGGTTTGCCGACCAGACCAAGAACCGACGACGCCGCGCAAAAATCGGCGAGCGCCTGCGGAGTCCGATCGCGATTCAACTCGCCGGCCATGTCGAACAGCGCGGCCAACGCCATCGGCGTGTTGAAGTCGTCGTTCATCGCATCGCGGAACCGTGCCATCAACGGGCGGGACCAGTCGATGTCGCTCACCCGACCGACATCGACACGCGAAGCCTCCTCGACATCGACATCGCCACGTGCGTTGTAAAGGCGCAGCAACGCAATCCGTGCGTCTTCGAGCAGCGCATCGGAGTAGTTGACGGGACTGCGATAGTGGGCACGCAACACGAACAACCGGACGACTTCGCCGTCGAACTGCTCGCGCACGTCGCGAATCGTGAAGAAGTTGCCGAGCGACTTCGACATCTTCTCGTCGTCGATCGCGACGAAGGCGTTGTGCATCCAGACACGCACGAATTCGGGGTCACGTCCGTGGAACAACGCACCCTCGCTCTGCGCGATCTCGTTTTCGTGGTGGGGAAACTGGAGATCCTCGCCGCCACCATGGATGTCGATCGAATCGCCCAGCAGCGACCGCGCCATCGCCGAGCACTCGATATGCCAGCCCGGTCGTCCCGCACCATAGGCGGACGCCCATTTCGCTTCTTCGGGCTCCTCGTCCTTGGCTGATTTCCAGAGCACGAAGTCTCCCGGGCTTCGTTTGCTGGTATCGACCGCCACCCGGTCGCCGGCACGCAGATCGTCCAGCTTCTTGCCGGACAGCTTGCCGTAGCCGACGAACTTCGCCACTTCGTAGTTGACGTCGCCATCGGCAGATCGGTAGGCGTAGCCGTTGTCCTCGAGCAGCCCGATCAGATCGAGCATCTGTGGCACGAATTCGGTCGCGCGCGGCTCATGGTCGGGCGGCAACACGCCC
The DNA here is from genome assembly GCA_041736455.1 of Burkholderiaceae bacterium. Classification (GTDB taxonomy): domain Bacteria; phylum Pseudomonadota; class Gammaproteobacteria; order Burkholderiales; family Burkholderiaceae_E; genus JAUIAI01. Next base: position 974 of record JBGSTN010000493.1, read on the forward strand.
AGAGCAGCCTGGTCGGCATTCATTTCGCCGATGAAGCGATCGGTCAACTCGCGGATCGTGACATTCGACTCGACGGCACGTCGGATGATCTTGTCTTCGATATCGGTGATGTTGCGGACGAAGATCAGGTCATAGCCACTGGCTCGCAGCCACCGCGCGACCATGTCGAAGACGACCATCGAACGGGCATGGCCGACGTGGCAGAAGTCGTAGACGGTCATGCCGCAGACATACATGCGAACCCGGCCGGGTTCGCGCGGCTCGAAACGTTCCTTGCGACGCGTCAGCGTGTTGTAGATCTTGAGCATGGCGTGGCGAGCGCGGATGTGACGCAAGACGCTCAGGGCGCACATGACCCCTGAAAGGCCCCCGCGGCCAATGGGGCCAGTGCCGGCATCGCGCTAAAATCAATGGGATGAATTCCAGTATAGCATCGGGCCGCCCGGGTTCTGCACCGCAGCATCGGCAGCCTCTTCGTCCGCGGCCGTTCGAGTCGCCTGCTCGCCACCATACTCGATCGCACCGGATTTCCATCGTCCTCGGCTCGGTTCTGGGCTGCCTGATTCTGGCAACGACAGGCGTTGCCACGGCGCAGTCTTCGCCTCCGGAACGCTCGACCGGACGGCCCGCGGTTGGTTCAGTCGCCGACGGGGAGCGCGGCGATCCGGTCTACCCGTCAACGTCGCCGCTCGCGGGCGACAAGGCCGACGTACCGTCGCGCGACCGCGTGCAGTTGCAGGCGAAAGCGATCGAATCCGTCCGCACCTTGCTGGCATCGAAGCGGACCAGCGAAGCGCTGCGCGTGGCCGAACGCACCTTGCGCGAATTTCCGGACAACCCGCAACTCCGCTTCCTGTATGGCGTGGCGCTGACAGACTCGGAACAGAAGGACCAGGCGATCGGCGTGTTCTACGATCTGACCCGCGATCACCCGGAACTGGCCGAACCATACAACAATCTCGCGGTCCTGCATGCCTCGACCGGTGATCTCAAGGCGGCCCGCGATGCGCTCGAACAGGCGATCGTGGCCGTGCCCGGTTACACACTGGCTCACGAGAATCTGGGCGATCTCTACATTCGGCTCGCAACACAGGCGTACGAGCAATCTACCCGCGATCCTGCCGCACCTGCCACCGCCCGGCGCAAGCTGGTTCTGGCTCGAGGCCTGCTCGAGCAGCTGGCTCCTGCGCCGAAACCTCGCTGACCGATCTTCCGGTGGCGTTCATCACGACGCCACTTCACGTTCACCCACCCTGGAGTCCCGCATGTTTCTGAAACTTCCACTCATTGGCGCCCTCGCCGTCGGTCTGAGCATTGCAAGCGAAGGTGCCTCTGCGGCCAATCCGCAGGTCACGATCGCTACCGGCATGGGCAACATCACCGTCGAGCTCTATCCCGACAAGGCGCCCAAGACCGTCGCGAACTTCATGCAGTACGTCAAGGATGGTCACTATGCCGGCACCATTTTCCATCGCGTCATCGGCACCTTCATGATCCAGGGCGGCGGTTTCACGGACGATCTCTACAAAGGCACGCTGCAGCCCAAGAAAACACGCGCACCCGTCGAGATCGAATCCAGGAACGGACTCAAGAACGACACCGGCTGGATCGCGATGGCTCGTACCAGTGATCCGAACTCGGCGACGTCGCAATTCTTCATCAACACGGTCGACAACGACAGCCTGAATCACCCGTCGTTCGACGGCCACGGTTACACGGTCTTCGGCAAGGTGGTGGACGGGATGGAAGTCGTCAAGAAGATCGCGGCAGTGAAGACATCGACGATGGGACCAATGCGCGATGTGCCTGCCGAACCCGTCTTGATCCAGTCGATCACCGCGGTTGGCAATTAGTCGAAAGGCGGTCCGACCGCCTGGCATCATCGATCAAGGTCGCGGCGCTGACCGGGTTGGCGGCGCTGACAGGCTCGGCGTCACCGCCGGCTTGATGACTGGCGAACAGCCGGAAGCATGCAGCCGGCTGGCTGCAGCCACTGCCGGCCACGAGCCGGAGCCTATCGGATCCGGATCGGAACCCCCCACGCGGGAGAATCCCGGTTTGCAACGTCTGGTGCTGGCGCCGGAAGCCCGGATCCTATTTGCGTCGGACATGCATATCGGCGAGCACGATCCGGCAACCGCCGGGCAGTTCATGGCGGCGTTGCGGCATCGGGCCAGGGAGTGCACCCACCTGATTCTTCTGGGCGACCTGTTCGAAGCCTGGGTGGGAGACGACCAGACCGACCCGGTTGCCTGCCGGCTGCTGTCGTCGTTGCACGAGATCGCGCTGACCAGGCCCGTCTACGTGATGCGCGGGAACCGCGATTTCCTGCTCGACGTGCCGGTCGTCGACGAGGCGCGAGCCGCTGGCGACCACACGTCCGGGCATTCCCCTTCGACGCAGCCATTTCGGATCAAGACCGGCGTCGACATGCTTGCCGACCCGTGTCTGCTGAAGCACGGCGCGATCGACTGGCTGCTAACACATGGCGACGCGCTATGCACCGACGATCTGAGCTATCAGGCATTTCGACTGGAGAGTCGCCAACCTGCCTGGCAGCAGGCTTTTCTGTCGCAGCCACTTGCGCGACGCATGGCCATTGCTCGCGAGATGCGCCAGCAAAGCGAGCGTGAAAAATCGCGCAAAGCGGAAAACCTGACCGACGTCAACGAAGACGCAGCGTTTGCCTTACTTGTCGAACACGCCACCAGCCGCCTGATCCATGGCCACACGCACAGGCCCGGACATCATGTCTATCAGACCGATGGCAGGCGCTGGGAACGCTGGGTGCTGCCCGATTGGGACGCAGCAGAACCACGAGGCGGGTTCCTGATGCTGGTAGAAGAAACGGCGCGCTTGATATCCGAATGACCACGTCGCCCTGGGTGATCGCTCGATGGCCGTTCATCCTGCAGTCGTTGTCAGTCGACCATCCTGCTGAGATCGGCTGCGTCGATCGGCGGGCACTCGGCGGTGACGTCAGCGCCCATTTCCTTGAGCCGGCAACGCAGTTCCTCGATGGCGCGATCCTGCTCCGCGACATGATCGATCAGGCGATGGAGCGCGATGCTCAACGGATCGTCGGCCCCCGAGACAACCGCATAGGCGGCGAAGCGTCGCCGTACGCGCGGGTTGTTCGTGGCCGCAGCAGCCGTCGGGTTCGCGGCCGGTGCACGACGCGGTTCACCTGATTTGGATGAAGAGTCGACGGCGCTCGTGTCGGCAGATCGCGTGACGTCACTGGAAACCAATGCCGAGTCGGGCACTTGCGACGTGGACTCGGCCAAGCCGTGTGACGCTTCGCGTCCGTCGATCAGGATTCGCGCCGGAATACCGACGGCGGTGGCACCGGCGGGCACCGCCTTGACCACGACCGAATTCGAACCGATCTTCGCATCGCGACCAACCGTGAAGGGTCCGAGGACCTTGGCGCCGGCGCCGACCACCACACCCGAGGCCAGCGTCGGATGCCGCTTGCCGCCATTGAGGGACGTTCCTCCGAGCGTGACGCCTTGGTAGATCGTGCATTCGTCGCCCACTTCGGCGGTTTCGCCGATCACGATGCCCATGCCGTGATCGAGAAAGACGCGGCGCCCGATCCGCGCAGCGGGATGGATCTCGATGCCGGTGAACATCCTTCCCAGATGCGAAAGGAAACGCCCCAGCGTCAGGAAGCCGCGGCCCCAGCAGGCATGGGCGACGCGATGCACGACCAGCACATGAACTCCCGGACAGCACAGCAGCACTTCGAGCCATGAGCGAGCAGCGGGGTCCTTCTCCAGGACGGTCGCAATGTCTTCGCGCAGTCTGTCGAACATGATCATTCCAGGCAATCGAAGTGAGCGGCGATGTGCACCGGACCCGACCTCCGTCGCCATGGCGCTCGCAACGGGCATGCGCTGTCAGGGCCGCATCGGCCAGCCGCACGGACCGGGTCTGCATCAGACGTCAGAGTACCGGAAACGAGGCGGATTCGCGTTGCCACCCCGGCGATGGTCGGGTGATGGTCACGACGAGCGACCCTGGCAAGGCTGCCGGGACGGCCATCGACAAGGCTTGATTCACTGACGTGCCTGGTCGGACGAGACCTTCTGTTCGACTTCATTGCAGATCCCCCGCAGGATATCGATCTCCTTGGCACTCGGCGCTGCGCGTCCGAACAGACGCCGCAGTCGCGGCATCAATCGCTTGGGATTGGAAGGGTCGAGAAACCCGATCCTCACCAGCATGCGCTCGAGATGCTGGATCATCGCTTCGACCTGCGCATGCCGGGCAGGCATCTCGTCGCCAGGAAAGGGCGCGGCAGGCGCAGGCGCATTGGACAGCAGTGCCGCCCGAACCTCATAGGCCATGATCTGCACTGCCTGCGCCAAGTTGAGCGACGTGTACTGGGGATCGGCATCGATCGAGCACAGTCGCCGGCACAATTGCGCCTGCGCCACGCTCAAGCCGACGCGCTCCGTTCCGAACACCAGCGCGATCAGTGGCGGTTCGTCGCGCCCCATCGCGACCGGTCGCGATTCGCTGTG
>JBGSTN010000545.1:0-2217 GCA_041736455.1 Burkholderiaceae bacterium
GTCGCAACGACGGCTGCGGCGCGGGCCTGACTGGTAAGCAATGGCATGTTGCTCCTCGTGTGCAGTTCGATGCCCCGGCCTGCCGGGGCCCATTCAACCGACAATCAGTGTCATCGGATCGGTGACATGCTTGCCATGAACCCGGCCGACAGCAGCAGCGGCTTCGACCAGTTCGGTCATCGTACCGTCATCGATGGGCAGGCGCTGTGCTCGCGCGGCACGCATGCGTCGCTCGGGGTCGCCCGGCATCAGGATGCCGCCCAGTTCACGACCCACCTCGTCGAGCCGTGCGGACCGGACCCATTCGATGAAATCGCGGGTCTCGGTTTCGAAGCTTTCGCTCGTGCCGAGCTTGCGCGGGTCGAACACGATCGTCAGCATGTTGTTGACGATGCCCCACTGCTTCGGCCAATCCTTGGGTTTGAGGGTATGGCCACCGGTCATCGCGGCGCCGAGCATCTCGCAGACCATGGCCAGGGCATGGCCCTTGTGCTGGGCGAAGGTCCGGATGGCGCCCATCGGTTCCTGGAAAAGGACTTGCGGATCGGTCGTCGGCCTGCCCTGCGCATCGATCGTCGTGCCTTCGGGCAACGGTACCTGCTTGTTGAGCGCGACTCGCGCCTTGCCCTGCGCAATCGAACTGGTGGCGAAGTCCAGCACGATCGGTTCGCCGTTGGCGCGCGGAATGCCGACCGTGAACGGATTCGTCAGAAAGCGGGGTTGACCACCGCCGTAAGGCGTCACCGCCGGCGTGCGGGTGTTGGCGTTGACGAAGTGGATCGACACCATGCCCGCGTCGATCGCCATTTCCGCCCAGTGGCCGACCCTGCCCAGGTGATGCGAGTTGCGCAGCCCCGTCAGCGCGATTCCGTGTCGACCGGCGCGCTCGATCGCCACCGTCATCGCCTGGTGCGCTACCGATTGACCCATGCCCAGCCCGCCATCGGCAATGACCATCGCACCCGTGTCGAGCACGATCTCGATCTCACGGTTCAGCTGCAACTCGTCGTTGAGCATCGACTTCACATAGCGCGGCACCATGCCTACGCCATGCGAATCGTGGCCGGACAGATTGGCGAGGACGAGATGGTCGGCGGTGAGCCGGGCCTCCTGCACGCTGGACCCCGCCGCGGAAAAGATCTCGCCGATCCAGGCGTGAACCTTCTGTGTGTCGATCAGATACTCTTTCATCGCGCGCTCCTCGCTCAGACCACCGTCACGGACAACTCACCGATCCCGGCGATCGTGCCGTGCATCAGGTCGCCTCGCTTCACCGCCGCCACACCGGCCGGTGTGCCGGTAAAGATCAGATCGCCGGGCGCGAGCGCCCAGTAGGTGCTCAGGTGGGCGATGATCTCGTCGATGTTCCAGATCAGTTCGGCGATCGACGACTGTTGCCGGATCGTGCCATTGACACTGAGCGTGATCGCAGCCTGGTCGATGTTCTCGACCTGCGTCGTCGGCACGATCGCGCCGATGGGCGCGGACTGGTCGAAGGCCTTGCCGATCTCCCATGGACGTCCGGCTTTCTTCGCCTCGCCTTGCAGGTCGCGACGCGTCATGTCGAGGCCGACTGCGTAACCGAACACGTGCGTGCGCGCACTGGCGACGGCGATGTCGCTGCCGCCGGCGCCGATCGCCACGACGAGTTCGATTTCGTGATGCAGGTCGGAAGTGCCTGGCGGATAGGCCATTTCGCCCGACTGGCCGGGAGACACGTGCAGCAGCGAATCGGCCGGCTTCATGAAGAAGAACGGCGGTTCGCGCCCGGTGAAGCCCATTTCCTTGGCATGCTCGGCATAGTTGCGCCCGACGCAGTAGACGCGGCGAACAGGAAAGCCGGAATCCGTGCCGGCCACCGGCAGGACGGTGGCAACGGGGGCCGTAAAGGCCAGCTGGGTCATGGGTGTCTCCTTCATGGTTGCGCCAGGCAGGTTGCCGACTCAACGCCGATCAGATGCCGTCGATGCGACATGGTGCCCGACTTTACCAAACCGTTGGAACGCACTGGGTACGGGGATGGCGCCGTTTCGAAACAAGCGTTCCGCGGCCTGCGCAAATCCGGCAGAAGGCAGGGAGACCGGGAACTCGTCCCACGCGCCGGCGACAGTCGGCGATCGTTCCCCCGCATGAGGCCGCTCGAGGGCGAATGCACCGCATCGATGACCGGCGCACTCCCCGACGTCGTCAATCCGCGGGCGGTGCACGATCCGCCGG
>JBGSTN010000547.1:0-8956 GCA_041736455.1 Burkholderiaceae bacterium
GCTTCCGACTCCGCCGTTGCAGCGGTCGATGCAGCCAAGGCGGCAACCCAGGCCGCGAAGGATCTCGCCGCGAGTGACGGGCAAACCGGCGCAGCCAGCACTTCCGCAGGCAATGCGACCCAGGCGACCTTGCAGCCCGCAGTCGAACCTGCTTCGGACGAAGCAACGGACGGGCTGCTCGATTCGGTCATGACGACCCTCTCGTCGAATCCGCTCGTGCCAGCGGGCGCGGCTGGATTGATCGCCCTGGCGGGATTCCTGGCGTGGCGCAAGCGCAAGGCCAAGCCCGCCGACCAGCAGTTCGAGGACACGCTGGCCGGTGATGACGCATTCGCTGCCAACTCGTTGTTCGGCACGACGGGCGGCCATAATGTCGACACCAACAACCAGAGTCTTTTCAACACCGTCGGCGGTAACACGTCGGTCGATATCCACAGCACGGAAGTCGATCCGATCGCCGAAGCCGAGGTCTATATCGCGTATGGTCGCGAAGCCCAGGCTGAGGAAATCCTGAAAGAGGCGCTGAAGCGCCAACCCGATCGCCAGGCGATCCGCCTCAAGCTTCTGGAGATCTACGCCGGTCGAAAGGATCCGATCGCCTACAGCGCATTGGCCCGCGAGATGTACGACGCGACCGGTGGTCACAACGAAGAATGGCCCAAAGTGATCACGATGGGCTTGTCGATCGATCCCGAAAACCCGCTCTACACGGGCGATGGCGATGTCGATCAGGCTTCGATGCCACGCATCGGTGCAGCGGGTCTCGCCGCAGCCGGAGCAACCGGCCTGGCCGCGGTCGATTCGATCGAAGAGTCGTTGGAAGCCGATACGCTGATCAACGCCTCGAATCGCAACGCCAATCCGTTCGACCTGCAGGACGACAAGGACCTGCCGACGCTCGCCGCACCGCGCGATGCGGGGGCCAAGCCGCGTGCCGCCTCCGGTGACATCGCCGATGAAGAGTTCGGTTCGCTGGACTTCGATCTCGACATCAATACGGAGTCCGAGACGGCGATGGGCCTGACCAGCCATGACCCGGATACACTCGATGCAGCGATGCAGAACGGTGGCGATCTGCCGTCACTCAACTTCGAAGACAGTGCGCTGGATTCGGACACCGCCATCGCCGATCTCGAAGGGATGGGTGTCGAGATCCCGTCGGCGGCCTCGATGCGCAATTCGGGCCGCGATCTCGCCAACGAACTCGAACTGTCTTCGGTCGGGCTCGATCTGGCCAGTCAGGACGGCGATGCGGAAGGGGACGGGTCGACGCAATGGCAGGAAATGGCGACCAAGCTCGATCTGGCCGCCGCCTATGAAGAAATCGGTGACAAGGAAGGGGCCCGGGAATTGCTGGAAGAAGTGCTCAAGGGCGGCGACAATGGACAACAACAGAAAGCGCGAGCGATGCTTTCGAAAATAAGTTAGGTCCAGCCAGGGACCTTTGCGCGGGGAAGCCTGGCTTCCCCGTTTTTGCTTTATCGGGCCGGCACATCGATACAGAGGAGAGGTGCTGCCGTGAGAGTCGCATTGACGGTTTCCTACGACGGCCGGACGTTCAATGGCTGGCAGACCCAGCCCGATGGCGCCACGGTCCAGGATCGTCTGCAGCACGCGCTGGGTGAAATCGCCGGAAGACCCGTCAATGTCGTCTGTGCCGGGCGTACGGACGCTGGTGTCCACGCGCTCGCACAGGTCGTGCATTTCGATGCGCCGGTCGAACGACCGTTATCGGCCTGGGTGCGTGGCGTCAATCGACACCTGCCGACCAGCGTCGCCGTGCGCAGCGCCCGAGTGACGAGAACGGACTTTCACGCCCGGTACGACGCAATCGGGCGACAATATCAGTATCTTCTGCAGGTGGCACCGGTACGCGAACCGCTTTTGGTTGGCAGAGCAGGCTGGGTCTTCAGACCACTCGACCGGGCCGCCATGGAGGTCGCGGCCGCAAGCCTGGTTGGCACGCATGATTTTTCGTCCTTCCGATCGTCGCAGTGCCAGGCGGCCTCGCCGGTGCGCACTCTGGGTGCGGTAACCTTGTCGGGCTCGCCCTCGCTGATGCTGATCACTTTTTCGGGTAACGCGTTCTTGCACCACATGATTCGCAATATCGTCGGTGCACTGGTTGCCATTGGCCTGAACCGTCACTCGCCGGACTTCATGGCCTGGTTGCTGGCGGCACGTGATCGGCGACTTGCGCCGGCCACTTTCGCACCCGACGGGCTCTATTTCTGTGGCGCGGCCTATCCGGAGTCCGACGAGATGCCGGGTTTCTCCCGGCTGGATTCGACATCGTTGACGCCGGGACGCGAGTACTGACGTGGCCGTCGGTCGCACGCGCATCAAGTTCTGCGGGCTCGTTCGCCCCGAGGATGTCGATACCGCCGTGGCACTCGGCGTCGATGCTATCGGATTCGTCTTCTATCCCCGCAGCCCTCGTTATGTCCGATGCGATGAAGCGGCCATCTTGCGGCGGCTGTTGCCGTCATGGGTGATCGCCGTGGGCCTGTTCGTCGATGCGGAAACCGAGCAGGTCCGCGAGCATAGCCGTGTGGTCGGGCTCGACGTCGTTCAATTCCATGGGGACGAAAGCCCGGATGACTGTCATGCGGCGTTGGCCACTTCGACAGCATTGTCATTGACCGTCCGCAAGCCGTACTGGCGCGCGGTGCGCATGCGCTCGGCGGACGATTTGATAACATCGGTGTCCCGGTTCGGTGATGCCGAGGCATTTGTCGTCGATGCCTGGTCCGATGGCTTCGGCGGCAGCGGGAAAACCTTCGAATGGTCATGGGTGCCGCGCAATCGCGAATGGTCGCTCATCCTGTCTGGCGGTCTCGATGCCGACAATGTTGGCGCTGCAATCCGCCAGTTGGCACCTGTGCTGGTCGACGTGTCGAGCGGCATTCAGGGTGCGAACCCCCGTGTCAAGGACAAGACAGCCATGGAGTCGTTCGTCGCCGCCGTCACCACGGCCGATGCTGAGTCAACCAAGAGGATGACGTGAAAACCGTTTTGCCCCAGCCCTACAACCTGCCTGATGCCGGTGGCCATTTTGGTCGCTACGGCGGCGTGTTCGTCTCCGAAACGCTGATGCATGCGCTCGCCGAATTGCGCGACGCCTACGAGCATTATCGGAAAGACCCGGCTTTCATCGCCGAGTTCAAGGACGAACTCGCCAATTTCGTCGGCCGTCCGTCGCCCGTCTATCATGCGAGGCGCTGGTCGGATCGGATCGGCGGCGCGCAGATCTGGTTCAAGCGCGAAGATCTCAATCACACCGGCGCGCACAAGATCAACAACACGGTCGGTCAGGCACTGCTCGCCAAGCGCATGGGCAAGCCGCGCATCATCGCCGAGACGGGTGCCGGTCAGCACGGTGTGGCGAGTGCGACGGTCGCCGCCCGCTACGGCATGAAGTGCGTGGTCTACATGGGCTCGACCGACATCGTGCGCCAACAGCAGAACGTACAGCGCATGCACCTGCTCGGCGCCGAAGTGGTGCCGGTCGAGTCGGGTTCGAAGACCCTCAAGGACGCGCTGAACGAAGCGATGCGCGACTGGGTCACCAACGTGAGCGATACGTTCTACATCATCGGTACGGTGGCAGGCCCGCATCCCTACCCGATGATGGTTCGCGATTTCCAGGCGGTGATCGGGCAGGAGTGCCTTGAGCAGATGCCCGTTTCCGCCGGGCGGCAACCGGACTACGTGGTGGCATGCGTGGGCGGCGGCTCCAATGCGATCGGCATATTCCACCCCTACATCGATCGACACGACGTCCGGCTGGTGGGCGTCGAAGCGGGCGGTCACGGCATTGCGACAGGCCGGCACGCCGCTTCATTGACAGCGGGTTCGCCCGGTGTGCTGCATGGCAACCGCACCTATCTGCTGCAGGACCTCGATGGGCAGATCCTCGAAACCCATTCGATTTCGGCAGGTCTCGACTATCCCGGAGTCGGGCCCGAGCACGCCTGGCTGAAGGACAACGGCCGCGCCAGCTATGTCACGGTCGACGATTCCGAAGCGCTCGCCGCTTTCCACGATTGCTGCCGTATCGAAGGCATCATTCCGGCGCTGGAATCGAGCCATGCGCTCGCCCATGCTGCCAGTCTCGCGCGCGAACTGCCACGCGACAAGATCATTCTCGTCAACCTGTCCGGCCGAGGTGACAAGGACATGCAGACGGTTGCCGAGCAGGCCGCAGCGAAACAGGCAGATCTCAATGACTGACCGCATCCAGTCCACGTTCACGCATCTTGCCAGCAAAGGTCGCAAGGCCCTCATCCCGTTTCTCACGGCGGGCTTCCCGGACCGTGAATTCACCGTCCCGCTGATGCATGCGATGGTTGCTGCCGGCGCGGACATCATCGAACTCGGAGTTCCTTTCTCCGACCCGATGGCTGACGGTCCGGTGATACAGAAAGCCAACGATCGAGCGCTTGCGCAGGGCGTCGGCATGGCCGATGTGTTGGGATTCGTGCGCGAGTTTCGTCAGGAAGACGGCCGCACGCCCGTCGTGTTGATGGGCTACCTGAACCCGATCGAACGCATGGGCCTGTCCAAGTTCATCGAGGCAGCGAGGTCCGCCGGCGTCAACGGCCTGATCGTCGTCGACAGTCCGCCTGAAGAATCGGTCGAGATGGCCCGCCTGGCGGTGCAGGCGGGCATGGCGCCGATCTTCCTGCTGGCGCCGACGTCGACGCCTGAGCGGATCGCAGCCGTGGCCCGGCTGGCTGCCGGCTATGTCTATTACGTTTCGCTCAAGGGCATCACGGGCGCGGGTAACCTCGACGTGCCCGATGTCCTTTCGCAGGTTGCACGCATCCGGAAATCGGTCAATCTGCCTGTCGGCGTCGGGTTCGGGATCCGCGACGCCAAGACGGCCAAAGCCATCGCTGCCGAAGCCGACGCGATCGTGATCGGTACGCGTGTGCTGCAGATCATCGAAGACGGCGATCCCAAACTCGCCCATGCCCGGATCAGCGACTTCATCTCCGAAATCCGGAGTGCCCTGGACGAACTGGTGCCATTGGCGGGCACGCACCCATGAGTTGGTTCGACAAGCTGATCCCGCCTGGTCTCAAGTGGTCGTCGGGTACGCATGCGAAGAAGGTGCCCGAAGGCGTGTGGGTCAAGTGTCCGTCATGCGAAACCGTGCTCTACTCGGCCGATCTCGATTCGAACCAGCACGTCTGCCCCGCCTGCAATTTCCACCTGCGTGTCAACGCGCGTCGCCGGCTCGAGCTCCTGCTCGACAGTGACCATCACGAGACGATAGGCGCTGCTGTGCTGCCCGTCGACGCATTGAAGTTTCGCGACAGCCGGAAGTACAGCGAGCGACTCGACACCACCATTGCCAAGACTGGTGAAACCGAAGCGCTGCTGGTGATGAGCGGGTCCATCATGTCGGTGCCGGTGGTGGTAGCGGCATTCGATTTCGATTTCATGGGCGGCTCGATGGGATCTGTCGTCGGCGAACGCTTCGTGCGTGGCGTGCATGCGGCCGTCCAGCGTCAGGTCCCCTTCATTTCGGTGGCGGCCTCGGGCGGCGCCCGGATGCAGGAAGGCCTGCTGTCGCTGATGCAGATGGCCAAGACCACGGCCAGTCTCACGGAACTGGCGGAGGCTGGTCTTCCCTACATTTCGGTTCTGACCGACCCCACGATGGGTGGCGTGTCGGCGAGCTTCTGCTTTCTTGGCGATGTCGTCATCGCCGAGCCCGGCGCACTGGTCGGTTTCGCCGGCCAGCGCGTCATCGAGCAGACCATGCGCGAAAAATTGCCCGAAGGTTTTCAACGGGCCGAGTTTCTCCTCGACAAGGGAGCGATCGACATGATCGTCGATCGTCGCAGCCTGCGTCGCGAGATCGCCAGCCTGCTCGTTCTGCTGCAGAACAAACCGGCCGAATCGCTGGTCGAGACTGTCTTGCCGCCGGCGCATTCGGCCATCATCGCGATTGCCGATGGCGACCCGGCCTGAGCCGGCCGCAACGAGCAATCCGGTGGCTGTCACGCAATCGGGTGTCTTCGCGCTGCGATACGGCCTCCATCCACCGGGGCTGTCTGCGCGGGGCCTGCCATGTCGACCCTGACCGAGTGGCTGGCCAGGGTCGAGAAGATGCATCCGACCGAGATCGAACTGGGTCTCGATCGTGTCGCGGCAGTCGCCGGCCGCATGGCGATCGAACTGCCGGGCGTCATCTTCATCGTGGGCGGAACAAACGGAAAAGGATCGGTCTGCGCGATGTTACAGGCCATTTCGCTGCAGTCCGGCTATCGCACCGCGACGTATACGTCGCCGCACTTGATTCACTTCAACGAGCGTGCGCAATTCGGTGGCGAGCCCCTCGACGACGCGACGCTGGTGGCCGGTTTCGAAGCCGTCGAGGCGTTTCGCGGCAACGTATCGCTCACGTATTTCGAGTTCACGACATTGGCGATCCTGCACGGTTTCTCCGCGCTCGCACCGGACGTGACCATCCTCGAAGTAGGGCTCGGGGGACGACTCGATGCGGTCAACATCATCGATGCCGACTGCTCGATCCTGACCTGCATCGATGTCGATCATGCGCCTTATCTGGGCAACGATCGCGAATCGATCGGCTTCGAGAAAGCCCATATCTATCGTGCAGGCCGCCCGGCGATCTGTGCCGATCCGGTGCCGCCGCAATCCGTTATCGACTATGCAGCCGACATCGGTGCCGATCTGTGGCTTTTCGGACGCGATTTCAACTATTCGGGCGATCGACAGCAGTGGTCGTTTGCAGGCCGCCACAACCGTCGCAGTTCACTTGCCTATCCGGCGCTGCGCGGCGCGAATCAGCTGCTCAACGCATCAGCCGCACTGGCCGCCTTCGAGTCGTTGCGCGAGCGCCTGCCGATCACCCAGCAGGCCGTACGTTCCGCGCTGGCGACGGTGACGTTGCCGGGGCGTTGCCAAATGCTGGCAGGACGACCGCAAGTGGTCCTGGACGTTGCACACAACCCGCATGCGGCGGCACACCTCGCAGTGAACCTCGACAATATGGGGTTCTTTCCCTACACCTATGGTGTATTCGGCGTGATGGCCGACAAGGACATCGAGAAGATCATCGACGCGATGGGTGAGCGCATCGATCACTGGCTCGTCGTCGACCTGCCGACCAGTCGCGCGGCGCCTGCAGGCGATCTGCTCCAACGGCTGCAGCGTCGTGGCTACACCGATACGGGTGAACGCACCGTTGCCGCCTTCGAATCGGCGAAAATCGCCTTGGCCGAGGCACGTCGACGTGCTGACGAGAGTGATAGGATCGTGGTCTTCGGATCGTTCTTTACCGTGGCCGCCACGATGACCCCTTGAACCACCTAGCTGTGGAACCGAATGATGGCTCGACGCTTCAGTGCCAAGAACGAAATCCAGGATCCTTCCCTGCCGCAGAAGCAACGTGCCCGATGGCGTTTCATCGGTGCGACCGTGCTCGCATTGAGCGCCATGATCATCCTGCCGCTGGCACTGGAATCCGAACCTCGCCGACCTCTCGGTGACGTACAGATCACCATTCCCGATCGCGCCGAACTCGGGCGCCACAATCAGTCGTGGCCCGTCACGGCCTACCGGTCGAATCAATCGGGTACCGAAACCGATGCGCAGGACCGCCCCGGACTGTTCACTCGTGAATCCGGCGACGTCGATAGCAGCACCGCCAGGGAAAGCGATTCGGTTGCGGCGGTCGATGGCGGTGCGTCGGCGTCTTCTTCTATTGCTGTCCCGAATGCCGCTGGTGGCGGCACCGGTTCGTCGGCCGCCGTTTCGGCACCGGTAGCGGGAGGACTGGCTGCGGCGGCTGCCAATGCTGCAGGTGCGGTGGCCAATGCCGGTCAATCCGGTGCCGACCGCGAGATCCGTACGAAACCCGAGTCGGCAAGGATGCCAGCTTCCGGAAGCACCGCGGTCGCCAATGACGGGGGCGGGTCGCCGACCAGGTCCACGAACGCGGCGAACTCGGCCGACGCGGCGAATGCTGCCAGGATCGCTGGCGCAGCGAAGGATTCGAGCGCCTCCAGGAGCGCCGACGCCGCGAAGAGTGCGAATGCTCCGAAGAGCACGAACGCTGCGAAGAGTCCGACCGCTGCAAAGGAATCGAACACTGCGAAGGATTCGAATGCGTCGAAGGATTCGAACACTGCGAAGGCTCCGGCCACGACGAAGGCTGCCGCCGTGCGTGATCCAAACGCGGCGAAAGACGCCAGGCTGCCAACCGACGCGGTGAAAGGCGCGAAGGACAATCGCGATCCGTCGGGTTCGGCGAGGGCAGCCGCTGGCGGAGGAGGGCCTGCAGTCACCGGTCCGGTCGCTGCGCTCGATTCGAAAGTGGGCAAGCAGGGCTCACTGCCGCCGCCGATGCCCGAGCGCCGCGCTGATCGCAATCAGGTCGCGGCTTCCTCGCCGGGCGGCTACGTGGTGCAGATCGGCGCGTTCTCCAATCGCAAGGGAGCCAATTCGCAACTCGATCGGGCCAAGAAACTCGGCTTCAAGCCCTATGCCGAACCATACGAAACCAAGAAAGGCGAATGGGTACGCGTGCGGGTAGGCCCGTACGTGTCGCGCGACCAGGCCGAGGAGGCTCGGGCGCGCCTGCGACGTAGCGGGATCGAGACCACCTTGATCGCCCCCTGATCGATGAGCGCCTTGAGCCTGCTGACCGGATGGGATTACACCGTCATCGTGATCGTGCTGCTGTCGTTTGGCATCGGATTGATGCGCGGCATGGTACGCACCGTCACGGATCTGGGCAGCTGGATCGCGGCAGTCATCGCAGCCCCGATGGTCGGACCCCGCCTGGCGGACTTCATGCAACTCCAGGCCTATCCCTGGGTCGGCCTGATCGCGGCTTTCGTCCTGGTGTTCTTCCTGGTGCGACTGGTTGGTGTCTGGGTAGGTCGCGGCATCGATAGTGCTGGCCTGGCCGGCGCGG
>JBGSTN010000550.1:0-3821 GCA_041736455.1 Burkholderiaceae bacterium
TGACCGGTGGCAGTTCGAACGAACCCGTCGACCCAGCGCCTGCCCCGCGGTCCGCGGCGCCCGCATCGACCGCACGCTCATCGACCGTCACCCTGATGCTGGCGAGAACCTGCTGGGCCGTACGCAACTGCTCCGTGTCGAACAGTTCGTTGACCTCCTGCCGCGTGTAGACGGCGCCGATCACCAGGGTCGTCAACCAGAGGATCGAGGTGATCGCGAGCAGCCAGATCAGTACCCGGCGTTGCAGCGTCATGTTTCCGCCGGACCCAGCGCATAGCCGATACCGCGAACCGTGCGAACGATGTTCGGCGAGATCTTGCGGCGCAAGTGATGAACGAAGACTTCGAGCGCGTTGCTCTCGGGGTTCTCGTCCCAGCCGTAGAGGTGCTCGAGGATCTGCGGTTTGGTCAGCACCCGCGAAGGATGCTGCAGGAATACGGCCAGCAGCGCGAGTTCGCGGCTCGTCAGTTCGACCGCTGCGCCGCGCCATGTCACCTGTCGTGCCCCGGCATCGTATTCGAGGGGGCCGTGGCGCCACAACGAATGGGCGTGTCCGCCACTGCGTCGCGTGACCGCGCGGATTCGCGCCGCGATTTCCCGCACCGAGACCGGTTTCACCAGATAATCGTCGGCGCCGGTATCGAGTCCGCCGATACGACTGTCGATCGCATCGCGCGCCGTCAGCACGATGACGGGGACCCGGTTGCCTTCGTCACGCCAGCGCGCGAGCCATGCCAATCCGTCACGGCCGGGCAGGCCGATGTCCAGCACCACGCAATCATAAGGTGCGCTCTTCACGGCGGCGTCGCCGAGGGCGCCGTCCTGGAACCAGTCCACGGCGAATCCACTGGAACGCAGGCCACTGGCAATGCCTTCACCAATGAGTTCGTCGTCTTCCACGATCAGGATGCGCATGAATCAGGGCTGCCACGTTGAGAGAGGTCATTGTCCACAACGGCGATTAAGCTTCGATTAATGTGTCGCGACTATCTTTCGCGTTGCACAAGCTTCGATGCCAGATTCCAACATGACTCCCTTCTATTCCTCGTCACTCACTCGACTTCGCGCCCCACGCAACGAACCGCCCGGATCGCCGGGTAGCCCCGCGCTGGATCGTCGTCGCCCGTCACGCGCGGGCCTTCGGTTTCCGCACACCGTGCTCGCTGCTGCCGTCGATCCGATTCGAATGCGCGTGCGGGCCCATGGGTGGGCCCTCGCCATGTCACTGCTCGTGATCGTAGCCGCGATTCCGACGGCCGGGGCGGCGACCGTTCCGGAAGCCCAGCCGGCTGTCGTCGCGAACACTGACGGCACATCGACCTTCGACATCTCGCGCTGGCGAGGCAAGGTCGTCTATGTCGATTTCTGGGCATCCTGGTGTGGACCCTGCCAGCAGTCGTTTCCCTGGATGGCCCGGATGCAGGAGGAGTTCGCGCCAGGCGGCCTGCAGATCGTCGCGATCAACCTCGACAAGACGCGCGCCGCAGCCGATCGCTTCCTCGCGAAGACGACGGCGCCATTCGAGCTGGTCTTCAATCCGGATGCCGCGATCGCGAGGCAGTTCAAGGTGGCCGGCATGCCCCATTCCTTCTTGTTCAACCGGCACGGACAGTTGGTTTTTGATCATATCGGCTTCGAGCCCGAGGGGCGCGACATGATGAAATCGAAGATCGTGCAACTTCTGACGGAAAAAGCCGAATGAGAGCTTCATGGCTATGCGCGATTGCGCTGAGCGTCGGCGCCTGTTCCCAACTGGGCGTCAAACCCTGGGAGCGAGGCGAACTCGCACGACCCGAGATGGCGGTGGCGGAACAACCGCTGACCGACGGCCTCGAAGACCACACCTACTTCAGCAAGGAAGCAGCGAGTGGCGGCCGTTCGTTCGGCGGCGGCGGCTGCGGGTGCAATTGATGAGATCACCAGTCACCATGAACCGGCATCAGCGAATCGCTGTTTCACTGGCCTGCGCAACGGCGACCTTGCTAGGAGTCGCGGACGAGTCGTTGGCGCAACAGCAACGTCCGGCCGATAGCGCACCCGTCGACAACGCATCCGGCGACAAGTACCGGATTGACCGTCGCGAAGCCGATCCGGCTGGCGATGCGCAGGCATTGACCGACGGCTGGACATTTGATTCCGCGTTGCTCCTGTACGTCGAGCCCGACCGGGTGTCGGCTGTCGAACCGGTAATCTCGGCGACCCGACGCACCGCGGCGGGCAGCGTATTCTCGGCCAAGCTCGTCGTCGACGTGTTGACGGGCGCTTCGGCCAACGGCGCGGTCGCGACCGACCGCCCGCAGACGTTCACCCATCCCTCTGGCAACGGCCGGTACACGGAGCCCGCGAACGAAGTGCCGTTGGACAACATCTTCCAGGACACGCGCGTTGCGGTCAGTGCCGACTGGGAAGCGGCCATTTCGCGAACCCTGCGTTACGGTGTGGGCGGCAATTTTTCCACCGAGTACGACTATCGATCCCTTTCGGCGAGTGGCCGCCTGATCAAGGATTTCAATCAGAAGAACACGACGTTGACGCTGGCGTTGTCGCAGGCGCAGGATTCGATCGAGCCGGTCGGCGGGGTACCCGAGGCCCGGGGCCGGATGGATGCGGCCAACTATGCGACGCGCGCCGACAGTGACGACAAGTCGGTGACCGATCTGCTCGTCGGCCTGACCCAGATCGTCGATCAGCGCAGTTTCATTCAGCTGAACTACGGGCTGACGTCGTCGAGCGGCTATCACAACGATCCCTACAAGCTCGTGAGCCTGGTCGATGACGAGGGGCGGCCGTTCGATACGAGCGCCACGGTACCGAGCGTGATCTACGAGAATCGTCCGGACAAGCGGACCCGGCACGCGGTGTTCACGCGTTACAAGCGGCTGCTGGGCGGTGGTGACATGCTCGACCTGTCGTATCGCCTGACCACCGACGACTGGGGTATCGTCTCGAATACGCTCGATACGAAGTACCGATGGGCGTTGAGCAGCGACCGCTACATTCAGGCTCGCGTGCGTTACTACACGCAGAGTGCGGCTGACTTCTATCGACCGTATCTGCGCCAGTCCGAATCCGTGCCGACCAATGTCTCGTCCGACTATCGTGTCGGGGACATGGATGCGTGGACACTTGGCGTCGAATACGGCTGGGGCCACCGCGAGCGTCCGTGGCGCGTTTCTCTCGAGTATTACCTGCAGCAACCCAAGGAGCCGGGCGGCAAGTTCGGCGTGCTGCAGAATCAGGAACTTGCCCCTGCCGTGAGTGCCATCATGCTGCGAATCAACAAGAGCTTCTGACCATGGCCGGGCGGGTCTGCGCGCTGGGCCCGGCTTCGTATCGGTCGCGCGACGTCAGGCGGTCACACTAGTCCGATGGCGCTTCGAATCGAGCGCCGTGGTGACTGGTGCGTCGGTCGTTTCTCGGCGATGGCGTCACCGTGCGAGGTCCTCGTGGATTCTTCCGACGCGGAGGTTGCCGCCGAAGCAACCCGGTTGGCGGCAGTCGAAGCCAACCGGATCGAGACGGTGTTCAGTCGCTATCGCACGGACAACCTCGTGCACGCCATCAATACCGCGCAGGGCAGGCCGATCGAAGTCGACGATGAAATGGCGCGCATGCTCGATTTCGGCGACCACTGTCATCGCCTGAGTGCCGGGATGTTCGACATCACATCGGGAATCCTTCGTCGTGCCTGGCGTTTCGATGGCAGTGATCGCCTGCCGGACAGGCAACAGGTCGCGGCCCTGCTGCCGCTGGTCGGGTGGCATCACGTGTCGTGGCAGCGCCCCTTCCTGCAGATGCCCGCCGGCATGGAGATCGACCTC
>JBGSTN010000554.1:0-1984 GCA_041736455.1 Burkholderiaceae bacterium
TGACCGGTGCGCCGTCGACCTGCGCAGCAGCCAGACCCGTCACCGGGCTCATTTCCTCATAGTCGATCTCGACCTGCTCGGCCGCATCACGCGCCTGCAAGGCCGTGTCGGCCACGATGAACGCGATCGGCTGGCCGACGAACCGGACCACATCGCGCGCCAGCAATGGCAGCGCGGCCTTGTGAATCTTCACGCCGTCCCTGCCCACGATGTCCGGACCCGATGGAATGTCACCGTAGCCGGCCGCGGCCACATCGTCGGCGGTGAGGATCAGTTGCACGCCAGGCGCTGCGAGAGCGGCGTCGATATCGAGACGAACGATCCGGGCATGCGCGTGATCGGACCGCACGACGAATGCATGGTTCTGGCCGGGCAGTTGCCAGTCGGCCGTGAAGCGGCCGCGGCCCGTGATGAGACGCAGGTCTTCATGGCGCATCAACTGACCATCGTCGATGCCGGCGGCTTCGGCGTCGCCGGTTCGATCGGTCTGCGAAACGCGGGGATCGCGGTCGTTCATGGTCGCGCCCTCATCATGGTGGCCGCCTGGCGAACCGCCGCTTCGATATTGAAGTAGCCCGTGCATCGGCACAGATTGCCGGAAAGTCCTTCGCGAATCTGCTCGTCGGATGGGTCGGGATGCTGCTGCAACAGATCGATCGTCGCCATGATCATGCCCGGCGTGCAGAAGCCGCACTGCAGTCCGTGGCATTGCGAGATCGCGACCTGCACGGGATGAAGATCCGCGACCCCGTCACCACCGGCAATGCCTTCGATGGTGGTGATCGACGATCCTTCGGCCTGCACGGCCAGCATCGAACACGACTTGACCGCCGAACCGTCGAGATGCACGGTGCAGCAACCACACTGGCTGGTGTCGCAACCGATATGCCTGCCGGTCAGCCCGAGAGACTCGCGCAGTGCATCGGCCAGCAGCGTTCGATCGTCGACCTCGATGGCAACGGGTTTGCCGTTGACCGAAAGATTCACTTTCGTCATTGCAGTGCCTCGCATTGTCGGACCGCACGTCGCGTCATGACAGCAACGAGATGGGCCCGATATTCGGCCGGCGCATGCATGTCGGCATTGAGACCGTCGGTGGACAGCGTCAGTTCGTCCAGCGCCGCGACCGTGAATCGACCGGCCAAGGCCGCCTCGGCGGCATCCCAGCGAAACACGCCTGCAGCCGCTCCCGTCACCGCGACGCGAACCCCGGCGTCGTGAACGGCGACGAACACGCCCGTCATTGCATAGCCGGACGCGGGGTGGCGAAACTTCGCATAGGCGCAACGGCCGACGACAGGAAAACGAACGCGCAGAATCAATTCGCCCGGCTCGAGCGCCGTCGCGAACATGCCTTGAAAAAAGTCGTCGGCGGCGATTTCCCGGCGATCGGTCACGATCACGGCAGCCAGACCGAGCACCGCCGCAGGATAGTCGGCAGCCGGATCGTTGTTCGCAAGCGAGCCACCCAGCGTGCCGCGAACGCGAACCTGCGGGTCGCCGATACATTCGGCAAGCGCTGCCAGTCCCGGCAGCAGAGAGCGGATCCGCTCATCGCGCATGACGTCGCGATGCGTCGTCGCGGCGCCCACGGAAACGGCACCGTCGGCGACCTCGATGCCCTGCAGTTCATCGAGTCGACCGATATCGAGAAGCATCGTGGGTGCCATCAGGCGGTGTTTCATCGCCGGCACTATCGTCATGCCACCGGCAAGCGCCCTCGACTCGGGATCCTCGGCCAGCAGGCGCAAAGCCTCGGCCAGACCGACCGGTCGACGGTAGGTAAATTCGTACATTCGTCACCTCCGCTACCGAGCATAGCATCGCGCCACTCAGCCCATCGACAGATACCCGCCATCGACAGCCATCATCGTGCCCGTCATGTAGCGCGCCGCGTCGGAGCAGAGAAACAGGATCGGATCGGCGATCTCGGCAGGTTCGGCCCAGCGACCCACCGGGACGCGAGCCATGATCTGCGCGTAGC
>JBGSTN010000584.1:0-2597 GCA_041736455.1 Burkholderiaceae bacterium
CTGCGCCCTGGCGCCCGATTCGCGAGCATCCCAGGCCGAGCGAACGTCGGCGGGAATCTCGAACGGGGGTGAGGACCAGCCGATCGCCTCGCGGGTCAGCGCGATTTCCGCCTCACCCAGCGCTTCACCGTGCGCCTTCGCAGTACCGGCGCGATTGGGCGAGCCCTTGCCGATCGTCGTGCGGCACGCAATCAGCGTGGGGGCGAACCGGCCGTCGCGTCCGTTGCGTGCCCATTCGCGGGCGCATCCGATCGCTGCATCGACCGCTGCCGCATCGTGACCATCGATATCGGACAGGACATGCCACCCGTAGGCTTCGAAACGACGCGGCGTGTCGTCGCCGAACCAATGCCGGACCTCGCCATCGATCGAGATGCCGTTGTCATCCCATAGCACGATCAGGCGCGACAGCTTCAGCGTGCCCGCCAGCGAGCTGGCTTCGTGCGAGACGCCCTCCATCAGGCACCCGTCGCCGACGAACACATACGTCAGATGATCGACGATCTCCTGGCCGGGACGATTGAACTCGCTCGCCAGCATGCGTTCTGCGAGCGCCATGCCGACCGCGTTGGCCAGGCCTTGCCCGAGCGGGCCGGTGGTCGTCTCGACACCCGGTGTCACGCCGACCTCGGGATGACCGGGCGTGCGCGAATGCAACTGCCTGAATCCGCGCAGGTCATCCATCGACAGGTCGTAGCCGGTGAGATGCAGCAGGCCATAGAGAAGCATCGACCCGTGTCCGTTCGAAAGGACGAATCGATCGCGGTTGACCCACCCAGGGTCTGCCGGGTTATGTACGAGGTGCCCGGACCACAGCGCCACGGCGACCTCGGCCATGCCCATCGGCATGCCCGGGTGCCCTGAATTGGCGCGCTGAACGGCATCGAATGCCAGTGCCCTCAGGGCATTGGCCATGGCCAGCGTATCTATCGGGATCTCCAATGGGAGCAGGGGTCGCGGTGGAGCGGTGCCGCGAGCATCGAATCTTAACAAATTAGCCGTGCGATATAATTTTCGGTTGAAGCAGCCCCCGAGAAGACATGCAAGGACTTCATTTAACAGCGGACCTGTACCGTTGTAATTGCGACGCGGAACTACTTATTGTCGCCGGTCAACTTTCGACACTGTGCAAGCGCCTGGTCGAGGAGTCCGGCCTGACGATCGTCGACGAGAAATTCTTCACGTTTCCGGATTACGAAGGTGAGCCGGGCGGCGTGACGGGGGCCGTGCTGCTTGCCGAATCGCACCTGGCGTTGCACACCTGGCCCGATCGTCGCGGCGTCACGCTCGATGTCTACGTCTGCAATTTCACGACCGACAATTCGATGAAGGCCGAGCGGCTGCTCGACAATCTGATCATCGAATTCGCACCGGCAAGCCAGAACACCAATCGGATCCTGCGCGGCTCCGCCGATCCGGAGAACAAGGCCGACGAACTGCTGCTCGAGTGGCTCAATCCGTATTCAGCCTACGGTTATCGCGCTTTGAAGCGCCTCGAGACGACCCGTACGCCCTACCAGACGCTGGAGGTCTTCGAGACGCCGCAATTCGGGCGCCTGTTCCGACTCGACGGCTGCTTCATGACTTCGGAACGGGATGAGTTCTTCTACCACGAGCCCATCATCCATACGGCCGCCATCTCGCATCCGAATCCACGTCGCGCACTGGTGCTCGGTGGTGGCGACGGCGGTTCCAGCGAAGAGCTGCTCAAGTACGCATCGATCGAGCGCGTGCTGATGGCGGAGCTCGATCCCGAAGTGGTCCGGGTCGCCAAGCAATATCTGCAGAAGGTTCATCGCGGCGCCTTCAGCGATCCTCGCCTCGAAGTGCGAATCGGCGATGGAATCGATCTCGTCGCGACGACCGACGAACGCTTCGACATCGTCGTGCTCGACCTCACCGACCCTGATACGCCTGCTCACGAGCTTTACACACAGAAATTCTTTGCCCTGCTCAAGCGGGTGATGAACGAGAACGCCTGCCTGACATTGCACATCGGTTCACCGATCTTCAAGCCTGAGGTGGTTGCACGGCATGTCACGTCGCTGCGTGCAGTCTTCCGGCATGTCAGGCCGATGGGCGTCTACATCCCGCTCTACGGCACGTACTGGGGACTGGCCTGCGCGTCCGACAGCATCGACCCAGCAACGATCTCCGCCGCCGAGATCGATCATCGGCTGCAGACCCGCGACATCCACGACCTCGAGTTCTACAACGGGCAGATGCACCACGCCGTCATGGCCCTGCCCAACTACTACAAGCGCGTGATCGGCGACCTCGCGGAGCGCTCCTGAGACCATGCAGGCCCAGCCGAATGCGTGCCGGCAAGCCTGAGCCCATGCGTCGCCGCAGCTGGTGAACGGCATGGTTCCGCGATTCCATGTTCCGGCCGATCGGCTTGGCGGGGAGGCGGAAAGGGTGGTCGCGCTCGACCGGGAACAAAGCCACTACCTGCTCAACGCGTTGCGCCTG
Source organism: Burkholderiaceae bacterium (assembly GCA_041736455.1). Lineage (GTDB taxonomy): Bacteria > Pseudomonadota > Gammaproteobacteria > Burkholderiales > Burkholderiaceae_E > JAUIAI01. The sequence goes on from JBGSTN010000584.1 coordinate 2,473, forward strand.
CGTTCGGGCGATTGTCTGCAGGTCTTCGACGGCCGCGGGCATCGTTACGACGCCCGTATCGAAGTCGCCGATCGTGGCCGTTGCAGCCTTCGCGTGGGTCTGCCAGCGGCCGGATCACCCGGTCC
>JBGSTN010000595.1:0-1673 GCA_041736455.1 Burkholderiaceae bacterium
AGGGTGGCGCAGCGCCGCCATCGACACCACCGGCATCGTCACAGGCGGCAGGTGGAACCGGCGGGCAGACTCCTGCCCCTGCCCCTGCCCCTGCATCGCCCTCGGCAGGAACCGATGGTTCCGGTAACACGTCCAGCCCGACCAAACCATCGCCAACGACGAATACGCCGGGTGCCATGGGTGAAATTGCCCCGACTGCGCCCAACGCCGATTCCCTCACTCGCCATCCGGGTGCCGGGGCAGCGTCTACCGGATCGGGTGCGGCGGCAGATACGATGTCCGAAACCGAACGCAAGGTTCGCGAGGAGCAGAATCAGCCGCCGCCGGCGGGCAACCAGCGGCAGTAGGCAAGCGCCTCCTCGCACGGGCATCAGAGCGATGCGGGCGCCGGGAAGAACACTCTCCGCGCCCTGGCGCCTGCACCTGGCACTTCATGCAACCAGCGAAGTCCACTGCAGTCCTTCTTGCTGATCGGCCACGCGAATGTCGGCGCTAGGCATGTCGCACGCGCCGGCCAACGCCGTACGCGCGAGATCCGGAGTATTGTTGTGGGCCGACAGGTGGGCCGCTGCAAGATGACGCAATCGTGATCGGTCGATGCTGGCGAGGATACTTGCTGCGGCTACGTTCGACAGATGGCCGAAGGGTCCGCCGATTCGATGCTTGAGCGACGGCGGATAGCGATGGTTGTTCGCGAGCATGTCGACATCGTGATTGCATTCGAGCACCAGTGCGTCGAGCCCTGAAAATGCGCGCATCACGTGCGGCGTGCCGTGTCCCAGATCGGTCAAGGCACCCAGCTTGAAGCGGCCATCGTCCATCACGAATTGCACCGGCTCCCGGGCGTCGTGAGGCACCGGAACAGGCATGACGGTCAGATCGCCGATCGTGATCGCCTGTTCGGGGATGATGATGTATTCACGCACGCGACTGGCATCCTGTCGGGCAGCGCGATGGGCATGGGCCTGCTGCGTGCCGTGAGTCAGCCACACGGGAATGTCGTGCGCTGCAGCGAGCCGATAGACACCGCCGATGTGGTCGCCGTGCTCGTGAGTGACAAGAATGGCCGCAAGGCAATCCGGATCGACGTCCAACGCGGCCAGGCGCGCTCGAGCTGCTTTCAAGCCGAAGCCGCAATCGATCAGGACCGTCGTCGTCGTCGTGCCGTCATCGACCCGCACGACCAGCCCGTTGCCTTCGCTCCCACTGCCCAGACTGGCAAACCGCATTACCGGTTTCCCCGCGCATCGTGTGCGGTGGGCGGCGTCACTGCGCCAATTGCGTGGCCAGGATACCGAGCATTCGTTCGGCCGATGCCTGACTTTCGGTATTGAACGGTTTCGCCTCGTCTCGCGGCAGGACGCGCACTTCAGACCGGCCCGGCGTAGCCTGTTCCTTCACGACGATACGATAGGCCTGCAGTGCCGGCTCTGGCCGCTCGGCACCGAAGAAACGCGCGATGGCGCCAGGCTCCTGCTGCTGCGGATTGTCGGAATCGATGTACCGCACGAAGTACGTGCCGATCGAGCGATCCCTGTCCTCCACGGTGAATCCCGTCCTGTCGAGCGCGAGACCCACGCTGCGCCAGCCGCGATCGAAACCCTCGGCGAGTATCAGTTTCCGATCGCCGCTCTCGCTGGACAATGTCACGCGGGCATCGGCCTGCGCCGCCG
>JBGSTN010000489.1:0-1902 GCA_041736455.1 Burkholderiaceae bacterium
CCGGCTACGATCTGGCTGCCGGCAAGAAGGTCTACGATGCCGGTTGCATGGCCTGCCACGCGGCCGCCATCGCGGGATCTCCCAAGTTCGGCGACAAGGCCGCGTGGAGCGAGCGAGCACCCAAGGGCGTCGAGGTGCTGGCGCAATCGGTGATCAATGGGAAAGGGGTGATGCCGGCCCGCGGCGGCACTGCGGCAACCGACGAACAGATCACGAACGCCGTCGCGTACATGATCGACGCGGTCAAGTGACGCGACGAATGGTCACGACCCCGACTTCGATTCGGGGCGTGTCAACACCGCTGCACTGGATAGCAGTTCATCGAGCAGCGCAAGGCTGACTTTCCCGGGCAACCGGTATGGGTCGAGCTTCGCGTGCTCGGAATACTTCAGCAGCATCGACGCATTGACCTTGTCCAGATTCACGCGGCCCATCGTCCATTCGGCAAAGCGCCTCTCGCTGATCTCGGCGTAGTCGAGCAGCATCACGTCGTAATGGCGATCATCGCAGTTGATCCGGTTGTACAACTTGTTGATCGCATCGCGGCCACCTTCGAGAATCTGGATGAACATGGTGCCCGTATGGCACAGCACGCCCGTGATGCCATGAGCAGGATTGTGCTGGCGGGATTGCTTGATGATCGCATCGACGACCGATGGCGCAGAGTCGGCATTGAATCGGGAAACGTAAAGCAGACGAACCAGCATGATCCGATGGTCTCCTAGCGTCCGGGAATCAGCGAAAGGAACTCGCGACGCAGGTTCGGGTCCTTGAGGAAGGAGCCGCGCATCACGCTGTTGATCATCTTGGATTCGGTTTCCTTCACGCCGCGCCAATGCATGCAGAAGTGATCGGCTTCCATGATCACGGCAAGACCATCCGGTTTGATCAGATCCATCAGCAGGTCGGCAAACATCGACACGCCTTCTTCCTGAATCTGCGGCCGGCTCATGATCCAGTCGGCGAGCCGGGCAAACTTCGACAAGCCGATCAGATTCGATTGCCCATTCGGCATGATACCCACCCAGACCCTGCCGATGATAGGGCACAGGTGATGTGAACAGGCACTGCGTATCGTCAGCGGCCCGACGATCATCAGTTCGTTGAGATGCTCGACGTTCGGAAATTCCGTCAATGGGGGCTGTGGTTCGTAGCGCCCCTTGAACACTTCCATCAGGTACAGCTTCGCCACCCGCCGCGCCGTGTCGCGCGTGTTGTGATCGCTCTCGATGTCGATCACCAGGCTGCGCAGGACTTCGGTCATGTGACCGGCCACTTCATCGACCAGGCCTGCCATTTCACCCGGTCGGATGAAGCTTCCGATATTGTCGTTGGCGTGAAAGCGTTGCCCCGACGCCCGCACACGTCGCCTGATGGCTTCGGACAGCGGCACTTCGGTGGCATTCTCTGACTCGGCAAGCGCACTGTCGCGTTCGCCCAGGATCGGTCGTACTGTCATTGGTCGTTTATTGTGCGGTCAGTTGGACGAGCATAGCTGAAGGCGACCGGCAACGCGATCATGCCCCTTCCCTGCCGCTTCGTCGCGACTCGGCAGCGAGCGCCGGTTGCGCCGTCACGTTGACCGGCGGACGACCCCGCGACGCGGCACTACGATCCCGGCATCGGTCCTCGGAATGCCTGCGATCAGGAAATGGAAGTCAGGAATTCGCCGGAATCGTCGGCTGTCGGATCGACCGGGATCGGATGTTCCGACGAAAAGAGATGCAGCTCCGACAACACCGGGATCTGGTCGTCCGGATCAGTCGACGCTGCAAGCGTCGATACGAACGTCGGAACGGCCACTGTCGCAGGTGACGATGCCGGCATCGGATCGCTCGACGCCCCTGCGGTAGCCGGGCCATTGCCGTCCGGGGGCTGCGTCGATCCGATCGCGCCGGATGC
>JBGSTN010000620.1:0-2695 GCA_041736455.1 Burkholderiaceae bacterium
GCGGCACCGCGCTCGCGACGGCAGCAATGCGCCGCCTGCCGATCGGGATACCGAAGCTGATGGTCTCGACCGTGGCCTCGGGTGATGTGCGGGCCTACGTCGGGCCTTCCGACATCTGCATGATGTATTCCGTGACCGATGTCGCCGGCATCAATCGCATCTCCGAACGCGTGCTGTCGAATGCCGCCCACGCGCTCGCCGGGATGATCACACACGCACGATTCAAGCGCGAAGGCGAACGTGAATCCGACACGCGGGTCGCGATCGGACTGACGATGTTCGGCGTGACGACCACCTGCGTCCAGGCGGTCAGCCAGCAATTCGAGACGCGCTACGACTGCCTGACGTTTCATGCGACCGGCACCGGCGGGCAATCGATGGAGAAACTCGCCGAGTCCGGCCTGCTCGGGGGCGTACTCGACATCACCACGACCGAGATCTGCGACGAGATCGTCGGTGGGGTCTTGCCGGCCGGTGCCGATCGGCTCGGCGTGTTCGCCCGTCGCCCGATCCCCTACGTGGGCTCGTGCGGCGCACTCGACATGGTGAACTTCTGGGCGCACGACACGGTGCCGGCCAAGTTCCGGACGCGCAATCTCTACCGTCACAATCCGAACGTCACGCTGATGCGGACCACGATCGACGAATGTCGTCGCATCGGGCAGTTTATCGTCGACCGCCTCAACGCCATGTCGGGGCCGGTGCGCTTCCTGATCCCGGAGGGGGGCGTGTCGGCGCTCGACGCACCGGGCCAGCCGTTCTGGGATCCGGCGGCCGACAAGGTCCTGTTCGACACCATCGCGGGCGGGTTCCGCAGCAGCGCGCAACACCAACTGCTGCGCCTGCCCCATCACGTGAACGACCCGGCATTCGCCGATGCTCTTGTGAATGCCTTCGACGAAGTGATGACGGCCGATACCGATCGTGCGTATCGCCGCCGCAGTCATTGACGTCACCCGCCGACGCTGCTCACCGACCCATCCTCCACCGGACCGAATCCTGCCATGGCCCGCATCCCTCGCTCAGAAATCCTGAAGAAGTTCCACGCGATGATCCGTAAACGCCAGCCGATCATCGGCGGGGGCGCCGGCACGGGGCTGTCGGCCAAGTGCGAGGAAGCCGGCGGCATCGACCTGATCGTGATCTACAACTCGGGACGCTACAGGATGGCGGGCCGCGGCTCTCTCGCCGGCCTGCTCGCCTATGGCAATGCGAACGAGATCGTCGTCGACATGGCTCGCGAGGTGTTGCCTGTCGTTCAGCACACACCGGTGCTGGCGGGTGTCAATGGCACCGATCCGTTCATGAATCGAAGGATGTTCCTTCGCGAGCTGATCGAACTGGGCTTCTCCGGCGTCCAGAACTTCCCGACAGTCGGCCTGATCGACGGCGTGTTCCGTGCCAACCTCGAGGAGACCGGCATGGGCTACGACCTCGAGGTCGACCTGATCGCCGACGCGCGCGCACTCGACCTGCTGACCACGCCCTACGTCTTCTCGCCTCAGAACACGATCGACATGACGCGTGCCGGCGCCGACATCATCGTGTGCCACATGGGCCTGACGACGGGCGGCGCGATCGGCGCGGAGACGGCGCTGACACTCACCGACTGCGTTCCCCTGATCAACGACTACGCACAGATCGCCCGCGACATCCGCAAGGATGTGATCGTGCTCTGCCATGGCGGGCCGATCGCCACGCCGGCCGATGCGGGCTACATCCTCGCCAATTGTCCAGGCTGCGACGGTTTCTACGGCGCATCGAGCATGGAACGCCTGCCGTCCGAACTCGCGCTGACGGCGACGACGCAGCAGTTCAAGGCGATCGAACGAACCCGAGCAACCCACGAATCGAGGAGATCAACATGAGCGGCGCCGACTTCGGAGCTTTTCTTCTGGGGCTGGTCGTGGTCGCCATTGTCGTGGCGATCCTGGTCTGGCTGCTGAACTGGCTCTATCTGCGTTCATCGAAGGAGCGCGCCTTCGTGCGCACCGGGCTCGGTGGCGAGAAGGTCGTGTTGAATGGCGGGGCGTTCGTCCTGCCGATCGTGCACGAAGTGATTCCGGTCAACATGAATACGCTGCGCCTGGAGGTCTCGCGCGGGCGCGACAAGGCACTGATCACGAAGGACAGGATGCGGGTCGACGTGATCGCTGAGTTCTATGTTCGCGCGCAGGCCACGACCGAGGCGATTGCCGCAGCGGCGCAGACGCTCGGCACGCGGACGATGCAACCCGATTCACTGAAGGAACTGGTCGAGGGCAAGTTCGTCGACGCGCTGCGGACCGTTGCCGCCGAAATGACGATGGAGGAGTTGCACGAGCGACGCGGCGACTATGTCAAACGGGTGCGTGCGGTCGTCGCTGGCGACCTGATCCAGAACGGCCTGGAACTCGAGACGGTGTCGCTGACCCAGCTCGACCAGACCGCGATGGAGTACTTCAATCCGTCGAACGCATTCGATGCCGAGGGCCTGACGCGGCTGACCGAACAGATCGAGCGGCGCAAGAAGCTGCGCAACGACATCGAGCAGGACACGATGATCCAGATCCGCAACAAGAATCTCGAGACGGAAAAGCAGTCGCTCGACATCGATCGCGAGCTCGAATACGCGCGACTCAATCAGGAACGCGAACTCGAAACCCAGCGAGCCGCCCAGCGCGCCGACGTGACACGCGAGCGCGCCGAGCGCGAG
>JBGSTN010000678.1:0-10189 GCA_041736455.1 Burkholderiaceae bacterium
CGCCGCGAATGGCACCTGCGCTGCTTGCGGTTGCCGCGATCGAATCCGTGGCGGAGCAGTGGGTCCGCGACGGTGCCGATCCCGATGACGAGAATCGAGACGGCATATCGGGTCGGGTTCGCGAAGTGATCGATGTGCGTACCGGCGAACCGCGAATCGGCCGCTTCGGTTGGCGCGCCGATCTTCCTGATCTGCGCCATGCGACGGCGGCAGGTTTCGCCGCCGATATCGGCATCACCAGCGAGTGGTTTCCGGACTCGGATTGTCATGCACTGCCGATCGCCTGTGCCCCGGCCATCGACGGTAACGGACCGGTCGGATCGCATGAGATCGCGGATTCTCTGGTGGACGATGTCGTTGCGTTCCAGATCGCAGCAAGCGAACGCAAGACGTCCGCCTCTGAACATCACCTGCCGACGATCTTCGAGCAAACCGGATGCGCAGCATGCCATCGCGCGGGGCCGCCCGGCGTTCGTCTCTTCTCGGATCTGCTGTTGCACGACATGGGCGCAGATCTGGCCGATCATTTTCTCGAGGACGACCCCGCTGCCCGAGAGTGGCGCACGGCTCCCCTGGTCGGCGTGGCGAATCGCCTGGCGCGGACCGGTCTGCTTCATGACGGCCGGGCACGTACGGTTGCCGAGGCCATTCTGTGGCATGGCGGAGAGGCGGCCGGCGCGCGTTCGGCTTTCAAGTTGCTTTCCAGTGACGAGCGGCAACGCCTGCTCACCCTGGTCGAGTCATTCTGAGGACAGGATGAAAGAACGAAAGATCTCGTTGAGTCGCCGACGCCTTTTCGAAGGCGTTGCTGCAGGGACGTTGCTGCTGACTGGATTCGATGGTCGTGCGAACACGGTTGGCGGCGAACTGATCACCCCTTATGCCGATCATCATGGCGCATTCGGCATGGTCCGTCTCGGTGCCGAGCGACGGGTCCTCGCCCACGGACGGTTGCCTGGGCGCGCTCACGACTTCATGTCGACGCCCTCGGGAGACGAACTGCTGGTCATGGAGCGCCGGCCCGGAAGAAGAGCATGGATCGTCGACATTGCAACCTGTCGCGTCGTCAGGCAGATCGAAGCCGGTGCCGATCGGCATTTCGAAGGCCACGCGATCTTCAGCCGCGATGGACTGCTGCTCACCACCGAGAATGATTACGTCAACGGACGCGGCGTGATCGGCGTGCGCGATGGCCGGGACTGGCGTGTTCTCGGCGAATTCGCATCGCATGGCATCGGACCGCATGAATTGATGCTGATGCCCGATGGCAAGACGCTGGCGGTCGCCAATGGCGGCATCCTGACGCACCCCGGTCGACCCAGGGAGAATCTCAACCTCGATACCATGCGTTCCACGTTGAGTTACCTTGACGTGGCGAACGGCCGCCTGGTCAGCGAATGGCTGCCTTCGGATCCGTCGCTCAGCATCCGTCATTTCGATGTGACACCGGCCGGTGAAGTCGTTCTTGGCATGCAGTTCGAAGGCATGCCGACGATGGTGCCCGCGCCGCTGCTCGCGCGTCACGACGGGCGCAATGAGCTACGCTATCCAGATAATGGCGAGGACGAGTGGGAATCGCTTTCCGGCTATGTCGGCAGTGTTCGACTGGCACCCGACGGTTCGATGGCCTGTGCGACGTCGCCGCGCGGCGGAATGGTCATGCTCTGGGATCTTGCCTCGAATCGACTCATCCGAGGGACCGCCCTCGATGACGTGTGCGGCGTTGCCTTCGACTCCAGAGGCGCGCTCGAAGTCAGCACCGGCACGGGGAGGATCCAGCGGCTCCCGACCGAAGGCGCGCCGGTTGCGCGCAGCGTGCAGGTTGCCCCGACGCTGGAAATCGCCGACTGGCATTTCGACAATCACATGCGCATCCTGAATCGGTGATCGATCGCTGCGACTCGTCTCGACGGCGTCGAGGCGGGAACTGCAGCCCTGTCCCGACCGACTGACGAAACGAAGACTGACCGAGAAGAAACGTCGGGTAATCGGGGTAACTGCTTGATCGACAAGCGCCACCGACTCGGAGAAGTTCAGATACTAATATTATTACTAATGCGAGTGATTCGCGTTAAGATAACGGAATCGACCAACACGCGACCCCGTCATCTCCATGAGCCTTCTGCGCCATCGTTCCCTGGCAATCGCCTCGCTTTTCCTACTGACCACTGCCTCCTGGGCGCAATCCGAATCGACGGATCCCCTCCCGCCCTCGATGTTCAACGATGGTGACGGTGGCGAATCGGTGCCTGCCGCCGGCGCGAATTCCTATGGCGCGTGGCCGATCTGGAACTGGTCGGGATACGGCGAGTTGACCTACCAGCGCTTCGATTTCTTCGACAACGCACAGGACACGACGCCGACGCGTCGCGGCCGGCTCGATCTGCGGCGCTTGGTGCTCGAACCGTCGATTCGCATGTCGCCCAAATGGCGCTTCCAGGCCGAGATCGAGTTCGAACATGGTGGAACCGGGAGCACGGTCGAATTCGAACCGGAGGAAGCCGGCGAGTTCGAAACCGAGATCGAGCAGGGGGGCGAAGTGATCCTGGAGAATGCTTTCATCGAGTTTGCGCAATCGCCGGCCCTCACCTGGCGATTCGGCGAGATGACCGTCCCGGTCGGCATGCTCAATACCTATCACCGCCCGGACCAGTACTTCACCATCGATCGGTCCCTTGCCGAGTCCAGTCTCATTCCCGGAACGTGGCACGACCTGGGGATTGCGCTGACCGGGGTCAAGGCGTCGACCCGCTACACGTTGATGTGGGTACGGGCTCTCGACTCGACGAGTTTCTCCGGCTACGGCTTCGTGAGCAATGGCTCTCAGCAGAAACTCGAGACACGCGAAGCCAATGATTTCGCGCTGGTTGCGAGCGCCGATCATCAACCGATGCCTGGCGTCATATTGGGCGGATCGATCTACTACGGTGACAGCGGTGGCAATCGACCGCGTGGCAACCTGGGCACCAAGGCGAACGTGACGCTGGCCGAGATCCACGGGCGATGGGAACGTGGCGCGCTGATCGTGCGCGGCGAATACCTGATGGGCAGGCTTCAGAATTCCGACCAGGTGACGCGCGCCAATTTCAGCACGTTCAACGCGGGCGAACTCGGCGTGTCGCGCACGGCCGTCGGCAGTGAAGCGAAAGCCTATTTCATCGAGGTCGGCTACGACCTGATGACGTTCTGGCCGCAGCGCACCGACCGCCTGGTGCTGTTCACACGTCTGGATGCCTACGACACGCATGCCGGCACCGCGACCGGCATCGTACGCAACGCACGCTACGACCGTGAAGTCGTGACGGTCGGCATCAACTATTCGCCGAACCGTTCGATCGTCTTCAAAGGCGAACTCGCACGGCGCAGCAACGAAGGGGCGACAGCGAGCGAGCAGGACTACGCCGGCCTCGCCGTCGGCTTTCGATTCTGAGCGGCGCCGTGACAGATGAACCTTTGCGCTGCGTCGGCTGAATCAGCATGCCGTCCAGCTGCCCGGTCGTTGAACGGAAACTCGAATTCCGGGCTGCCGCCTCGTCGGCTGCCGATAACGATAGTCCCATTCACAGAGGAAAAAAATGAGAAGAGATATCCGCCCTGTCACCGCGCTCGTTTGCGTGACTGTCGGTCTGATGGTGTCGGGCTGCGGTTCCGACGATGATGCCCCTGCGGCTGGATCGCCCACGCCAGTCGCCTCGTTCGATGCCAAGGCGTTGATCGACAACGTCGTCGGCAATGTGGTGGTCGCCACTTATACCGACCTCGATACTCGGGCCGCATCATTGTTGACTGCAGTCCAGGCGCTCCAGGACGGCGGTGCGACCGAACCCGAACTCGACGCCGCGCAGACCGGTTGGCGTGCCACCCGCGTGCCCTGGGAGGCGTCGGAAGGCTTCCTGTTCGGTCCGGTCGACTCGCTGGGTATCGATCCGGCGATCGATTCGTGGCCGCTCAATACGCCCGATCTCGCCGCGTACATTGCCAGCAATCCGGATCCGACCCAGGCCGATGTCGAGAATGCCGGGGACGATCTGCGTGGCTTTCATGCGATCGAGTATCTGCTGTTCGGCGACGGTGTCACGGACAATGATCGGGCAGCGAGCGAATTGACCGATGGCGAAAGGGCCTATCTGGTCGCGTTGACGGGTGCCTTCAAGGCGCGTACCGCACAGCTGAGCAGTTCGTGGACCACCGACTTCAACGGTCAAGGCGCCTACCGTGACCTCGTGAAGACTGCCGGCTCGGCCGGCAATGCGGTCTATGCATCCGCGCGCGCCGTGCTGGAGGAACTCGTCAACGGAATCGCCGGCATTGTCGACGAAGTCAACAATGCCAAGATCGCCGAGCCGCTCGGCACATCGATCGCTGCGGCCGACACCAGCAAGGTCGAATCGCAGTACAGCTGGAATTCGCTGACCGATTTCCACAACAACGTGCAAAGCGTCCTGAACATCTATACCGGGCAAGCGGGCTTCGATGCACGGAGCAGCACGGTTTCGGCAACCAGTCCCGGCGTCTACGCTTTCGTCGCGTCACAGGACCAGGCACTCGCCGACCGCGTGTTGGCAGAGATCGTTGCCGCTCAGCAGCAGATCGCGCTCATCAAGGGAGACGGCGACAACCAGACGACCGTCATCACCGGCACTGCCAGGCCGTTTCGTGACCAGATCGCCAATGATGGCGGACGGGCATTGATCGCCAACGCAAAGGCGGCATTGACGACGTTGCAGAATTCCCTGGTCAACGATGTGCTGCCTCTGGTGCGAAGCGCAGCGGTGGCCGGTTGAGGGCACGCTGACATGAACCAGCGCAGCAAACCGAGTGCCGTGGCCATTGCGTGCATGATGGCTCTGCAGGGTTGCGGGGGTTCGGGTGGCTCCGCGCCGCAGGCCCAGGACCAGGCCGCCGACCAGGCATGGAAGTCGGCCACCATGCTTGGTGGCACGACGACCAATCTGGTGGGCAACCAGTCGAGTTCCGGCTTCGATACGCCGGCGCCCAATCTGCTCGACGATGCGTTGGCCTTGCATCTGGCCGGTGACAGCGAGTTCGAACGCGCATTCACGAAGGCGCCCAGTGCCGACTTTCCAGCGGTCGATGGGTTGGGGCCCGCATTCAACAACAATGCCTGTCTGGCCTGTCACGTCCGTGATGGGCGAGCCAACTATCCGGCTGGAACGTTCGGCGACGCGAGTGGTGAATGGCGCAAGCTCGGCGCCGATGCTGGCGTCTTCCTGCGCATCAGTGTCGAAGGCCCGTCTGCTTGCGAACCGGTCGAAGCGAACGACTACTGTGCTCCGGTAGCGGTGCCGGGATTTTCGAAGCAATTGTTTCATCGCGGGGTACTGGGTCTGCGCGAGGACGCACCCTTCACGGGCCAGGCCGACGTCTACGTTCGCTTCGAAACCGGGCAGGTCGGTTACGACGACGGCAGCGTGGTGACATTGCGCCGTCCCGTGTTCCAGGTGCGCAACCCGTATGACAGCCGGGGCGAGGTCCAGCCGGCAACGAATGCCGGCGCAGGCACGAGCCGGCTGTTCCAGACCGATGTTCGCTTCAGTCCACGAATCGGGTTACCGGTATTCGGCGTCGGATTGCTCGAAGCGATTCCTGAGTCGGTCATCCTGGCGCTGGCCGATCCCGATGATGCCGACGGCGACGGAATTTCCGGACGACCCAACTGGGTGCCAGACCCGGTGCTGCGGGCGCAAGGCGCCAGCAATTCACGTGCGCTCGGACGGTTCGGCTGGAAAGCGGGAACGCCCTCGGTGCAAGTCCAGGGTGCGGGCGCCTACCAGGGGGATATGGGCATCACGAGCTATCTGTTTCCCAGCGAGAGTATCGCGGGAACACCGTTGCACGAGGCTTACCAGAACAGGAATCCTGGTGACGATGGTCAGGCACGTTCCGGACACGAGGTCAGCGAAGAAGTCCTCAAGGCGGTGATGTTCTACACCAATACGCTCGCGGTACCGGCGCGTCGTCAAGTCGATGATGCGACGGTAAGGCGTGGCGCCGATTTGTTCGACAGCACGGGCTGCACGTCCTGTCATGTGCCATCGTTCATCACCGGTACGCATCGTGGCGTGTGGGGGCCACAGGGCACGATTGCCGTGCCACAGGTCGAGAACCAGACGATCTTTCCGTACACCGACCTGTTGCTTCACGACATGGGCGATGGTCTCGCCGACGGTCGTACCGAGTTTTCGGCGAACGATCGCGAGTGGCGTACCAGGCCGCTTTGGGGAATAGGGTTGACCCACACGGTCAATACTCTCGCAGGCTTCCTGCACGATGGGCGGGCGGCAACGCTCGAAGAGGCGGTACTGTGGCATGGCGGTGAAGCAGAGCGGTCGCAACGGAAGTTTCGCGCGCTCGCGCGTGCGGATCGCGAAGCGCTGCTTGCGTTTCTTGCATCGCTCTGAGAAGCCCGGATCGTCGACTTCGCGGTCGCCGCGCGGGCGCAGACAACGCAGGCAGTGCAGGCGCAACGCGCTTTCTGCCTGACTGATCTTCCTGAAGAACCTGTCAGCCTGGCGTTGCGGAGCTTCTCTGCGACGCCAGGATCGTCTCTATCGCAGCGGCAACGATGGACGAGACAATCGGTGCAGGTTGACAATGCGAATGCGTATCATTACGATCAAGGCTCATTCAGGAGCCAATCATGTACGAAGTGCAGTGCGCCGATCCATGTCCTGCCACCGGTGACGACCACGACACGAGTCCCGTCCGTCACTCGATCATCGTCGGGGCGATTCTTTTCCTGATGAGCGAGCATCACACGCGGCCAACGTCCGACATCGCGTTTCGCATCGTCGAGCATCTGCAGATGCTGGCCCGTCATCCCGACAGCACCGAATCGATGAAGGTCGTTTCGACACGGCTGCATGACCGTTGGATGCGCATTGCATTGGACGAGCGTCGCGCATCCTGCGCGTCGCCTTCCACCCTTCATTGATTCAGCGGTATCGGGGGAGTTCGTCATGTGTCTGCAGCACTCGCTGAATCCGCTCACGGCCGCAATGCGTCTTGCAGGTTCCCTTCCTGATGGCGGTACGCCGGATGAGGGAGTCGGCATTGTCGCCTCTGCGCGTACGCTGCTCAACAACCGCCAGGTACTGACAGGCCTGCCGTTGCAGGAGCCGGGCGTCGATCTCTTCGACGCGACCGGACCGTCGCGTCGCTTGCGTCTGTGGGAGCTGTCGGGTCGCCTGCACTGTCCGATCATCGGCGTCTGCTTTTCGACGGACGATGTCCGGACCATCACCCAGCGGATTCCCGAGGTCCGCGCGATGTCCGACTTCGAATTGCATGCTTCGGTCGTTGCGGGATGCGGTGCGCGCAGTGACGGTTCGCGTCTGTTCGATCGCGAGTTGAATCGTCGCTATCGACTGGTCATCCAGTCCTATGCGATCGCCGCAACGGCAACCGAACTGCTCGCCCGATGGCGCACGGACGTGGAAGAGGGACGCGTCGCCGGTGCGCTGTGGGCATCGGTCACTCATCCGCTCTGTGACGCCGTGACCGAGGATCGGATCTACGGTGATATTCATCTGTTGCAGCATCAGTGCGCGGCCGAGATCCGTTCGTCGATCAGACTTGCCCATGTCGAGCGTGCGGAACTCCAGGCATTGCGATCCGCCCTCGGCGAAGCTCGCACGGAGGCGGTCGGAATCGCTGCGTCTCATCGGGAACGTGTCCAGGCGCTCATGGCCGAGCGAGACCAGCTGGCGGTCGAACTCAACGCCAGTCGCCAGGCACGCCAGGACATACTCAATCGCGATGCCCGCGAACTTGATTCGCTCACCCGCATGAACGAGTCATTGCTGGCAGAAGTTGCACAGTTGCGCGCCAAGCTTGCCTGTCTCGAAAAGAAGGCGGCATGCGAGGCAATGGCCGAGGAAACGGCCGACCGCGGCTGGATGGCATCGGCGCAACTTGCAGCAGCCAGGCCGCTGGCATCCGTCACTCCTGCCGGTCCTGCCGTTTCATCCGATGATGCTCTCCCGGACGTCGACCAACTGGGCAGGCGTTTCGATGGCAAGCGTGTGCTTTGCGTGGGTGGGATACCCGGCTCCGTGGTTTCCTATCGCAACGTCGTCGAGAAGCTTGGTGGTCGATTCGACCATCACGACGGCGGCATCGAACAGGCGCTGACGAGACTCGAGCCGGCGCTGCGTGGCGCGGACGTCGTCATGTGCCAGGCTGCCAATGTCAGTCACGGTGCCTACTGGCGCGTCAAGAAATACTGCCGCCGCACGGGCAAGCCCTGCGTCTATCTGGAATCGCCGGGCCTGCAATCGTTTCTCCGCGGCGTCGATGCACTGACGAGGCCGATCCAGATCGATGATGCGGATTCCAAGACGGACGTGGTGACGATCTGAATCTCGCGGTCGCTGTCGCGCAGACACCGTCCAGCAGGGCAGGCCCCACTCGACACGCAGCCTTCGGCGTCGAGTGCACGTCTTCACGCACCCATTCGACCAGTCAACTAGAAATCTGATTGCCAATACGTTGCATCCGATGTTGGCGCTGCTCGTGCGTTGCGGATCGTTTCCCGATGATCCCGATCGGATCCGTCCATACGTCGCCAGCGGTCAACGACTGATCAGCGTAGGAATCGGCAGACCGGTGCCAGTGCATCTGCGCATGTTGAATACCTTGATGCAGACGTCATGCGATGCGGAACCTCCGATGCGTTGGCGCAATATCTGCGCCGAGCATTTCGATCTGCCACTGGCTCGCTTGTCGACCTCGATGCGGCGAATCGATCCGCAGGCACGCGAACCGCTCGCCGGTGAGGAAGTGGAATCACCAGCGATTCGATGCCACGGGTGTGTCCAGAAGCATCAAGACTTCGAACAATGCACATCATGGCGACTCGATCGTCATGCATTCGTGCGGAACTCGGTAAGCGATCGCCTGCAAGTGCACGCTGGTCGCGGCCAACACACCGGATGCGGTTCGCGTTGATTCGACACGTTGGTGCGCGACCTGATCGCCTGACTGACGATCGGAATCACGATCGCACTGAAGGGCGCGCAAGTATCACCCGACCGGGTAGTACTCCTTCGAGTACTACTCCAACGAGTATCACCCAGTAAGTCTCTTGCACGGCTTCGTTACCCTACTGAGTATCACTCGGCGAGTCTTTCGTATGACGTCGCTACCCTACTGAGTATCACTCGTCGAAACGATTTCGTGTAGTTGACGACACTGCAAGACTTCGTGAGAATGACCTTGCCACGAACACTGAGATAGTCGATGAATCCACTGAGTTCCGATACGCGATGTGTCGAACGAATGGGCGCTTCGAATCGATTTCATGTGTTCCGTGACGACCGCATTTATCTCATTGACGCGCGGGCACTTTCGAACGGGCATCAGTGCAAAGGAAAGAACGGGTCCGCATCAACCAGGTGGACTGGAGAGAGATAAGCACGCGCTCCCTGCAGCGCGTCTCGGAGGAGTAGAGCGAATGCCAGCATTATTTTCTGACGACTGGATGGTCGACTTCGGTAACGCCTGGAACGAGGAGCCGGAACTCGGCGACGCGCTGGCGAAAATCGGTTTCAACTCGATCATCGGATACGGCTTCGACAGCGACGACAAGGCACGCGGCTATATCAAGGTCGAGAACGGATACGTCACCGGCGCCGGCGCCTATGACGGTTCCGCGTTGAACTGGGATCTGCGCGCCAGTCCGAAGGACTGGGAGAAATGGTGCAGCAGTGGCATCGGCATGGTGTCGCTCGGCGTGGCCTATACGACCGGCAAGCTCAAGTTCAAGTCGGGCGACTATGGCGCGATGGTGAAGAACCCGGCAATGGCCGGTCCCTTCATCAAGAGCTTCAATGTCATGGGACAAATCCCGCGCGCCTGAACTGGAAGGTTCTCGCGCTTTTCCATTGAGTTGATGAGAGGCTGCGGCCATGCTGTCCGCTGTATTACGCGCTGTACCCCTGATCGTTGCAGCTGTCATCGGTGGCCTCGTCGTTTCCTGGCTGGCTGGCGGTCATGACGAAACGCCGCGCGATTCCGGCTTGATCGACCGAGCGGTCGCGAATGCGCCGCGCGGCTTCGTCGCCAGTGCCAGAAACGTGGTCGACGTCACGCATATGCCGGCGGCTGCACGCATTCGCCTCGGCGGTTACGTCGAGCCCCGGCATTCTGTGCGGCTGGCGGCCCAGGC
>JBGSTN010000687.1:0-4417 GCA_041736455.1 Burkholderiaceae bacterium
GGACCGGCGGCGTCGTTCATCGCCATCACCGTGACGGCACTCGCCAGTTCGGCGAGCAGGCTGTCGGCGGCTGCGCTCTGATCGGCGACCTCGTCGGCGACCGCGACCAGGGCTGCGGAATCACCACTGGCCAGCGCAGCGAAGATCCGATCGACATGGCTCGAATCGACCGTGCCGAGCATTTCGGCGACCTGGTCCTGACGGATTTCGCCCGCGCCGAATGCAATCGCCTGGTCCAGCAGGGACAACGCGTCACGCATGCTCCCGGCCGCCGCCTTGCCGAGCAGCGTCAGAGCGGGTCGCTCGAAGCGTATGCCTTCGGCCTGCAAGACCATGTCGAGATGTCCGGCAATCGCTTCCGGCCTCATGTTGCGCAGGTTGAACTGCATGCAGCGCGACAGAACCGTGACCGGCACCTTCTGCGGGTCGGTCGTGGCGAGGATGAACAGCACATGGGGCGGGGGCTCTTCCAGCGTCTTGAGCATCGCATTGAACGCGAACGCCGAGAGCATGTGCACCTCGTCGATCACGTAGACCTTGTAGCGGCCCGCGGTCGGCGCGTAGACCGCGTTGTCGAGCAGTTGCGCCATTTCGTCGACGCCACGGTTCGAGGCCGCGTCGAGTTCGAGGTAATCGACGAAATGGCCCTGATCGATGGACCGACAGGCACTGCACTCGCCGCAGGGCGTTGCGCTGACTCCGCGTTCACAATTGACGGCCTTGGCGAGGATGCGGGCAATGGTGGTCTTTCCAACGCCCCGCGTGCCCGTGAACAGGTAGGCGTGATGGAGACGATCGTGGTTCAGTGCGTGATCGAGCGCGCGCACCACGTGATCCTGGCCGATCAGGGTCTGGAATGTACGGGGCCGCCATTTGCGTGCCAGGACCTGATGAGACATCGTGCGCTGAAGGGCGTCCGGTTGAGTCGGGTACGCCATCAAGGGCCGCGGTGGCGGCGTTGACGGCCGGGGGCCCGGCGGGGCACGTGATCGGGCATGCGAGCCTGTGGGGTGGGCGAGCCTTGTCTTCGGCACTTGTCAAACATGACGCTGGCTGCTTCCTTCCGGACCTGACCAATTTCGACAGGTAACAATGCGAAGGGACCCGCCCGGTTGAATTCTAGCAGCGCGTCACTATGATGTAATGTGAAAGGCCAGTATTTCCATCGACGCCACCTGACGCCAACCTTCCTCCACCGGAGTTCCGCTCATCATGTCCATCAAGAAAGTCACCGACGCCAGTTTCGACGCCGATGTCCTGAAGTCCGACAAGCCTGTGCTGGTCGATTATTGGGCGGAGTGGTGCGGACCCTGCAAAATGATCGCGCCGATTCTCGATGAAGTGGCGACCGACTATGCCGACCGCGTCCAGGTCGCGAAGGTCAATGTCGATGAAAATCAGGCGACACCTCAGAAATACGGCATTCGTGGCATTCCCACGCTGATGCTGTTCAAGAACGGGCAACTGGTCGATACCAAGGTCGGCGCGCTCTCGAAGTCGCAGCTGACGCTGTTCCTCGACAGTCACCTGTGACCGGTTCCGACCCCCTTACCCTATGAGACCGACCGATCGGCGTGTTTACACCCGCCGATTTTCCTTGTAACCTTCCTGATCGAGCCCGCGTCCGTGGGCTTGCGAGTCAACCCGGCAACACCCCCCCGTTTCGCAAACTTCCGGTTGAGTCCCACAGCAGGGCTGGCCTGGGCACATTTGGCATATCTGCCGACAGCCCGGCGCGGGTCCGTCGATGGTGCCGATCGAGTCTGAACCTTGTCGAAACGGGAACAACCGCCCCGCTGTTCCGAATCCATTGCCAGGCCGCCGGCCCGGCCCTTCGGAACGGGGTGACGATCCCGGTTGCGCCAAACGTCATTGCAGCGCCACTCGAGCACTCGAACCACCAACTATCCGCATCATCTTCGCGCCGATTTTCCGCCGGTCCGCCGCGCGCCGAATATCGCCCGCAACACTCGCCGGATATCTCCCGGCAGGACGACTACGACATGCATCTATCAGAACTCAAGGCACGCCATGTGTCCGAGCTCATCGAAATGGCCAGTGGACTCGATATCGAGAATGCCAACCGGCTGCGCAAACAGGAACTGATGTTTGCCATTCTCAAGAGACAAGCCAAGACCGGCGAGTCGATTTTCGGCGACGGTGTTCTCGAAGTTCTACCCGACGGCTTCGGCTTCCTGCGTTCCCCCGAAACGTCCTATCTGGCCAGCCCTGACGACATCTATATTTCTCCGTCGCAGATTCGTCGCTTCAATCTGCATACCGGCGACTCGATCGAGGGCGAGGTACGGACACCGAAGGATGGCGAACGCTATTTCGCGCTGGTGAAAGTCGACAAGATCAACGACGAGTCACCGGAGAAGAGCAAGAGCAAGATCCTCTTCGAGAATCTGACGCCGCTGCATCCGAACAAGGTCCTCGGGCTGGAACGCGACATCAAGGCCGAAGAAAACACCACGGGCCGGATCTGCGACATGGTGGCCCCGATCGGCAAGGGCCAGCGGGGCCTGATCGTCGCCCCCCCGAAGTCCGGCAAGACCGTGATGCTCCAGCATATCGCCCATGCGATCACATCCAATCACCCGGATATCTACGTGATCGTGCTGCTCATCGACGAGCGTCCCGAAGAGGTGACCGAGATGCAGCGGTCGGTGCGTGGCGAAGTCGTTTCGTCGACCTTCGACGAGCCCGCCACCCGGCACGTACAGGTCGCCGAAATGGTGATCGAGAAAGCCAAGCGCCTGGTCGAGCACAAGAAAGACGTGGTGATCCTGCTCGACTCGATCACGCGTCTGGCGCGCGCGTACAACACGGTCGTGCCTGCTTCCGGCAAAGTGCTGACCGGTGGTGTCGATGCCAACGCGCTGCAACGTCCGAAGCGCTTCTTCGGTGCCGCTCGCAACATCGAGGAAGGCGGCTCGCTGACGATCATTGCCACGGCGCTGGTCGACACCGGCAGCCGGATGGACGAAGTGATCTACGAAGAGTTCAAGGGCACCGGCAACATGGAGATCCACCTGAACCGGCGCATGATGGAGAAGCGGATTTATCCGGCGATCGACATCAACCGTTCGGGCACCCGGCGCGAAGAACTGCTGATTCCGGCCGACAAGCTGCAGAAGATCTGGATCCTGCGACGACTCCTGCACGACATGGATGAAATCCAGGCGATGGAATTCATGCTCGACAAGATGCGTCAGACCAAGAACAACCAGGAATTCTTCGATCTGATGAACCGCGGCGGCCGCTAGGCGAGCGGACTGGCACCGCAGCATCCGGTACACGTATAATGGAAGGTTATTCGGCGAAGACGCGCAGCAACGGAAGCTTCACGAACGACGCAATGGTCATTTTCCGCACTGAACCAACCCAGGCAAATCCGAGAGCATGAAAGAAGGCATCCACCCCAAATACCGCGAAGTCGTGTTCCAGGACATGTCGACGGGCACGCGATTCATCACCCGATCGGCGCTGACCAGCCGCGAAACGATCAAGCACGAAGATGGCAAGGAATATCCGCTCGTCAAGCTCGAGATGACATCCGAGTCGCACCCTTTCTATACGGGCGCACAGCAGCGCGTGCGCGAAACCGGGCGCGTGGAGAAGTTTCGCCAGAAGTTCGCTCGCAAGGCCTGATCACTCGCGAAGATTCGCGGTATCTGTCCGACAGCCACCGGCCACCGGCTTGATGCGCGATTTCTGATAACGGCCGGGTGTGGCCGGCCCGACCATGCGTTCCTTCATCGTCACTTCGCCCCAGGCCCGCAAGCTCCCGCGCTGGGGGCTGCTGCTGCTTTGTGTGCTCTATGTCGTGCCTGGACTCGTCGGGCGCGATCCGTGGCGGGTGATCGACGCGACCGGCTTCGGTATCGCCCATACGATGTATGTCGGAACCGCGATCGACTGGCTCGTTCCGTCGGTGCACGGCGAATCCGTTCCCGAGCAGGGTCCCCTGCCCTTTGCTTTCGCCGCGGCGCTGGCGCACCTGCTGACTTGGCTTGAACCGTCGCTCGAAGCCGTCATCCCCGGGCTGAACGTCACGCCGCACCTGTCGGTGCGGATCGCCGCAGCGATCGGACTCGCGCTGATGCTCGCCTTCACATGGCGCGCGATCTACCTGTTGGCCCGCCGTCCGGGCGTATCGCCGGTCGACCCCCTCGGTGCCGGCGCCAGCGCTCGGGACTTCGCCCGAGCGATTGCCGATTCGGGCCTGTTGATCACGGTCGCGACTTTCGGCCTGGTTGCCCGCGTCCACGAGACGACCGCGTTTGCGGCGCAGATGCTCTGGATCGCGATGTTCCTTTACGGACTTGCCGTATCGCTGGACGCAGCCAATCGCGGCAGCCTCATCGCAGCGGTAGCCATCGGTGCCTCGGTCGCCACGCGCGGCCTGCCGATC
>JBGSTN010000700.1:0-9241 GCA_041736455.1 Burkholderiaceae bacterium
GGCCGCGAACGGCTTCGGCGAGGTGCTCGAGTTCGGCCAGCCGGCTCGCGGCATCGGCATGACCCTCGTCGGCGACATCGTCGCCGTAGCGTGCGAAGCGATAGACTGCGGCAATTGGGGCCCGAAGCGCTCGCGGCACCAGCGCGGATGCCACAGGAAAGTTCTCGTAGTGCCCGGTCTGGCTGGTCCAGCCGGGTTCGATCAGGTCGGAAGCAGGCATGCGGGGATTTTAGGGTGCGTCGAGCCAGTGGACATGGGCCGGCACACGATCTCGATCCGGCCCGGATCGTCGCATTGTCGCTCATCACGCCGCAGGGTCGCGCGTTTCCGCTACCATCATTGGCTTTGCGGTCGTGGCGGAATTGGTAGACGCACCAGGTTTAGGTCCTGGCGCCGAGAGGCGTGAAGGTTCGAGTCCTTTCGACCGCACCAGCGAATGCGCAGGCTGATGCCCCCGACATACTTAGCCGAACTCCCGAGATCGCGGCGGCGCCGCTGGGATTACGCGCGTCCCCCTTTGTGAAATCCTTCATGACGACTGAACTCAAGACGACCGGACCCCTCACACGCCAACTCGACCTGGCCGTGCCGATTGCCCAGATCGACAAGGCGACCAGCGAGCGCCTGCGCAAGCTGGCACGCACCGTCAAGATGCCCGGATTTCGACCCGGCAAAGTGCCGATGAAGATGATCGAGCAGTCCTATGGCGGGCAGGTCAGCGCCGAAGTGCTTGGCGATGCGGTGTCGAAGGCCTTCACCGATGCAGTCGGCAAACACGAACTGCGCGTGGCCGGGCAGCCGAGCATCGACCGGCGCGACGGAGGGCCCGACACCGAATACGGATTCACCGCCACCTTCGAGGTCTACCCGGAGGTCACGGTGCCCGATGTCGCCACGGTCGCGGTCGAGCGGCTGACCTGCTCGGTCGGCGAGGCCGAGATCGATCGAACCGTCGAGATCCTGCGCAAGCAGCGCGTGACCTGGACGCCCGCCGAGCGAACCGCGCAGTCTGGCGATCGCGTGACGATCGACTTCCTGGGCCGCGTCGACGACGAATCCTTCGACGGCGGGAGCGCCGACGGGTTCACGTTCGTGCTCGGCGAGGGTCGGATGCTCCCCGACTTCGAGACAGGTGTCATCGGCCAGGCGGTCGATGCCAAGACGACCTTTCCGGTCAAGTTTCCCGAGCAATATTCGGTGGCCGACCTTGCTGGCAAGACGGCCGCATTCGACGTGGTCGTCAAGCAGATCGAAGCGCCGGTGCTTCCCGAGGTCGACGCCTCGTTCGCCCAGTCGCTGGGTGTCGCCGACGGCGATATCGAGACGATGCGTCGGGACATCCGGGCCAACCTGGACCGCGAAGTAGCGCAGCGCGTGCGTGCGCGGACCAAGAACAGCGTGATGGACGGATTGAGCGCCAATGCGGGTTTCGACCTGCCGGCGGCATTGGTCAACAATGAACGCGATGTGCTGGTCGCGCGCGCCCGCGAGGATCTCGCGGGTCGTGGTATGGACATGAAGAACATCCCGATCCCGGCCGATGCGTTCCGTGAGCAGGCCGAAAAGCGGGTCCGGTTGGGGCTGCTCGTGGCCGAGATCGTCAAGTCCGAGAAACTGCAGGCCAAGCCTGAGCAGATTCGTGCCCAGATCGAGGAATTCGCGCAGGCATACGAGAATCCAGCGGAAGTACTGCGACACTATTTCAGCGATCGCGAACGGTTGGCCGAGGTCGAAGCGCTGGTCATCGAGCAGAACGTCGTCGATTGGGTGCTTGCCAAGGCGCAGGTCACCGAACGCGAAGTGGCGTTCGATGAGTTGATGGCTGGCTGATCGCCCCCATCTGTGAGAGACAGTCTCATTCCATTGCATCCGGAGCAACACAAATGACCCGTAACAGCCTGATCGAAGACATGGTCAACTCCCACCTTGCCAGCCAATGGCAAGCTCCCCAGGGTCTGGGCCTGGTCCCCATGGTCATCGAACAGAGTGGGCGCGGAGAGCGGGCCTACGACATCTATTCCCGGTTGTTGCGCGAGCGTGTGATCTTCCTGCTCGGCCCCGTCATGGACATGTCGGCGAACGTCGTCGTCGCCCAGTTGCTGTTCCTCGAGTCCGAGAATCCGGACAAGGACATCTCGTTCTACATCAACTCGCCGGGCGGCTCGGTGTCGGCAGGCCTGGCAATCTACGACACGATGCAATTCGTCAAGCCTTCGGTGAGCACCCTTTGCATGGGCCTCGCGGCGAGCATGGGCGCTTTCCTGCTCGCTGCCGGTGCAAAGGGCAAGCGTTTCTCGCTGCCGAATTCCCGGATCATGATCCATCAGCCCTCGGGCGGCGCCCAGGGCCAGGCGTCGGATATCGAGATCCATGCCCGCGAAATCCTCTATACGCGTGAACGGCTTAATAGAATTCTGGTTGAGAAGACCGGCCAAACGCTTGAAACGATTGAGAAAGACACGGATCGCGACCGTTTCATGTCCGCCGCCGAGGCGAAGGATTACGGTATCATCGACCAAGTGCTCGCGAGTCGGTCCCAGGCCGCTTGAGCGCTCGGTACCCAGGGAGTGTCATGTCAGAGAAGAAAGGATCCAGCGAAAAGGTTCTCTACTGCTCGTTTTGTGGCAAGAACCAGCATGAGGTCCGAAAGCTGATCGCCGGTCCGTCGGTGTTCATCTGCGACGAATGCATCGAGTTGTGCAACGACATCATCCGCGATGAAGCGCAGGCCGACGCTGCCCCGGGTGCACTCGCCGGTGGGTTGCCGACGCCTGCCGAGATTCGCGGCATCCTCGACAACTACGTGATCGGGCAGGAGGCCGCCAAGCGTGGCCTGGCGGTTGCCGTCTACAACCACTACAAGCGCTTGCGACATCGGGGCAAGAAAGACGACGTCGAACTGTCCAAGAGCAACATCCTGCTGGTGGGCCCGACCGGATCGGGCAAGACCCTGCTGGCTCAGACGCTGGCCCGGCTTCTGAACGTCCCCTTCGTGATCGCCGATGCCACGACGCTGACCGAGGCGGGTTACGTCGGCGAGGACGTCGAGAACATCATCCAGAAGTTGCTTCAGAACTGCAACTACGAAGTCGAGAAAGCGCAGAACGGCATCGTCTACATCGATGAGATCGACAAGATCTCGCGCAAGTCGGACAACCCGTCGATCACGCGCGATGTATCCGGCGAAGGCGTGCAGCAGGCCTTGCTGAAGTTGGTGGAGGGTACTGTCGCGTCCGTGCCGCCGCAGGGTGGCCGCAAGCATCCCAACCAGGATTTCGTGCAGATCGACACGACGAACATCCTGTTCATCTGTGGCGGTGCATTCGATGGGCTCGACAAGATCATCCGCAACCGTTCCGAGCGGTCGGGTATCGGCTTCGGGGCCGAGGTGCGCAGTGCGACCGATCGCGACGTCGGCGCCGTGTTGCGCGATGTCGAACCCGAAGACCTGATCAAGTTCGGCCTGATCCCCGAACTCGTCGGCCGCCTGCCTGTCGTTGCCACACTCGATGAACTGAACGACGAGGCGCTGGTCCGAATCCTCACCGAACCCAAGAACGCCCTCATCAAGCAGTACCAGCGACTTTTCATGATGGAAGGCGTCGAACTTGAGGTCCGGCCGTCCGCCTTGCAGGCGATTGCGCGCAGGGCACTGAAGCGCAAGACCGGTGCGCGTGGTCTACGTTCGATTCTGGAACAGTCGCTGATGGACACGATGTTCGAGCTGCCCAGTCTGCAGAACGTGCAGAAGGTGGCTGTCGATGAACGTGCCATCGAAGGCGAGGGCAAACCGCTGATCATCTATGCCGACGCTCCGCGGGTGGCCGGGTCGGATTCGAACTGAAATCGTGCGCAGACGAACCGTCCTGCGGTTCCGCTGGCACGACGACTGGCGGTCTCTTTCATCGTCGAGCGAACAAGGCCACTTTTCACTGCGGGCCGCAGGCATTGCGCCCGTCGAATCGCGCTATGCTGATTCACTGATCCTCCTGTGCGGCGTGTGGGCAGTCTTCTCGGCACACGCGTCCCATTCTCTCGAAGGCGTGCTTCGGTGACGCCCGTTGATCAACACCAGAAACACCGGCGCTTGAGTTGCCTGGCCAGTGCCACCAGGCCGAACGAATCCTCCCGGAGCCCACGATGACCGACTCGATCCAAACCCTGCCGCTGCTGCCGTTGCGCGACGTGGTCGTCTTCCCGCACATGGTCATTCCGCTGTTTGTCGGCCGGGCCAAGTCGATCAAGGCGCTCGAGGCCGCGATGGAGTCCGGAAAGCAGATCACGCTCGTTGCTCAGAAGAACGCGGCGAAGGACGAACCCAGCGCGGACGACATCTACGAGATCGGCTGCGTGGCCAATATCCTGCAGATGCTGAAATTGCCCGACGGAACCGTCAAGGTGCTGGTCGAGGGTGCGCAGCGCGTTCGCATCCTGTCCATCGAGGAAGGCGACGAACACTTCACCGGCCAGATCCAGTTGCTGGTCGAGGCCGATCGCGATTCCGCCGAGGTCGAAGCGCTGCGTCGAACGATCATGACGCAGTTCGATCAATACGTGAAACTCAACAAGAAGATCCCGCCCGAGATTCTTGCTTCGTTGAATGGCATCGACGACAACGGGCGTCTCGCCGATACGATCGGCGCGCATCTGCCGATCAAGATCGAGCAGAAGCAGACCGTGCTCGAAACGCTTTCGGTTGCCGAGCGGCTCGAACGACTGCTTGCCCAGATCGAAACCGAACTGGACATCCTGCAGGTCGAGAAACGGATTCGTGGTCGCGTCAAGCGGCAGATGGAGAAGAGCCAGCGCGAGTATTACCTGAACGAGCAGGTCAAGGCGATCCAGAAGGAACTCGGCGAGGGCGAAGATGGTGCCGATCTCGAGGAACTCGAGAAGAAGATCGTGGCAGCCCGCATGCCGCGCGAAGCGAGGAAGAAAGCCGACGGCGAACTGCGCAAGCTGAAGCTGATGTCGCCGATGTCGGCCGAAGCGACCGTCGTGCGCAACTACATCGACACGCTGGTTGCCTTGCCGTGGAAGAAGAAGAGCAAGATCGCCAATGATCTCGCCAAGGCGCAGGAAGTGCTGGACGAAGACCATTTCGGCCTGGAGAAGGTCAAGGAACGGATCGTCGAGTATCTCGCGGTGCAGCAGCGCGTCGAGCGCGTCAAGGCGCCGATCCTGTGTCTCGTCGGGCCGCCGGGCGTCGGCAAGACGTCGCTGGGACAGTCGATCGCCCGTGCGACGAATCGCAAGTTCGTGCGCATGGCCCTGGGCGGTGTCCGTGACGAGGCCGAGATTCGAGGTCATCGCCGCACCTATATCGGTTCGATGCCCGGCAAGATCCTGCAGAGCCTGGCACGAGTCGGTGTACGCAATCCGTTGTTCCTGCTCGATGAAGTCGACAAGATGGGCATGGACTTCCGTGGCGATCCGTCGAGCGCATTGCTCGAGGTTCTCGATCCCGAACAGAACAACACGTTCGTCGACCACTACATCGAAGTCGAGTACGACCTGTCCGATGTGATGTTCGTGGCTACAGCCAACACACTCAACATTCCGCCGGCGCTGCTCGATCGACTCGAAGTGATCCGATTGTCGGGATACACCGAGGACGAGAAGGTCAACATTGCGCGACGCTATCTGCTGGCCAAGCAGATCCGCAACAACGGACTGAAGGAAGCCGAGATATCGGTCAGTGAATCGGCGCTGCGCGACATCATCCGCTACTACACGCGCGAGGCGGGCGTGCGTTCGCTCGAACGCGAGGTCGGCAAGATCTGCCGCAAGGTCGTCAAGTCGTTGTTGATGCAGAGCGGGAAGAAGAAGATTGCAGTGACGCCGGCCAACCTGGACAAGTTCCTCGGTGTGCGCCGCTACAGCTACGGGATGGCAGAGACCGAGAATCAGGTCGGCCAAGTCACGGGGTTGGCATGGACGGAAGTCGGAGGCGAATTGCTGACGATCGAGGCCGTGGCAGTGCCGGGCAAGGGCAAGGCGACGTTCACCGGCAAGCTCGGCGACGTGATGCAGGAGTCGATCAAGGCAGCGATGACGGTCGTTCGCCGGCGCGCGCAGCGCCTCGGCATTGCGGCCGACTTCTACGAGAAGACCGACATGCACATCCACGTGCCCGAGGGCGCGACCCCCAAGGATGGTCCGAGCGCAGGCGCGGCGATGACCGTTGCTCTGGTGTCGATGCTGACCGGCATTCCGGTTCGTGGCGATGTGGCAATGACCGGTGAAATCACGTTGCGCGGCGAAGTGCTGCAGATCGGCGGCCTGAAGGAAAAATTGCTCGCTGCGCATCGCGGCAACATCAAGACGGTGCTGATTCCGGAAGACAACGTGAAGGATCTCGCCGAGATACCGGACAACGTGAAGAACCATCTCGAGATCATTCCGGTCAAGTGGATCGATCGGGTGCTCGACATTGCGCTCGAGCGCCCACCGACTCCGCTGACGGAGGAGATCGTGGTCGCCGACGAGGCTGCCGTCTCGGCGAAGAAGGGCAAGAAGGGTGGCGAGGATGTCATCGCACATTGATCGATGATCACGTTCGCTGCCCATTGATGCCTGCGGTTTCTTTCGCAAGTCGTAAAGTCTGGCAACAACTCGTTCCAGTTCGGGGCAAGTTGCCTTGACACGAAGCATTGCCGGCGATTAAATACCGAGCCGAGGGAACTTCCCCTGCGGGTCACGGCGGCGATCCACTGGTGGTTTTCGAACGCGGGCGGAACCTGTTCGCGATTCCCGATCGCTCGAATCGAACCGCTGTCCGATCGTTTCATCAACCGCTGATTCCGCAACCTCTATTCATCGATGGCTCGACACCCGACGTTGCCGAGTCGCTCGATCCGACTTCACTGAACACCGCTCACGACAGGGGCTTGGCCCCGTCGCCGGGGAGCCTGTCACGGTATGATTCGAGCATTGAATGCCAAAATTTCTACGGACCTAGGTCCAAAACGTACAACGAGGGGGTTCCTGAGTGAATAAGACTGATCTGATCGATTTCATCGCCGAAGAGGCCGACCTGTCCAAAGCTTCTGCGGGTCGTGCTCTCGATGCGGTTATCGATGGTGTGACCAAGACGCTGAAGAAAGGCGACACGGTGACCATCGTCGGCTTTGGAACGTTTGCAGTCGGTAAGCGGGCCGCACGTACCGGCCGCAACCCTCAGACGGGTGACGAGATCAAGATCAAGGCTGCCAAGGTCCCCAAGTTTCGACCGGGCAAGGCGCTCAAGGACGCCCTGAACTGAGTTTTCGATAGGAATCGTGTCGGGTGCTTAGCTCAGTTGGTAGAGCGGAGCCCTTACAAGGCTTAGGTCGGGAGTTCGAGCCTCTCAGCACCCACCACACACTCCGATTTTCAGCCCGATTTGGAATTTGCGCGATTTTGCGTTTTAATCATGAGCTGAGCAAAGCACTTCCCGCACGACCGACAAAGGTGCGGTGCATCGAGGAAAGCAGGTCGAATGCGGTGCATCCTGGGCCGCCAGATGTTTCAGTGTCGATACCTCGACGGTGTCGACTGGAGTGGTAGTTCAGTTGGTTAGAATACCGGCCTGTCACGCCGGGGGTCGCGGGTTCGAGCCCCGTCCACTCCGCCAATATCCAGCACGGGGCGAACGCATGCATAGTCGTGCCGTTCGCCCTTTGTGTTTCCAGCGTTGCGTGCCCGGGATCCACGATGCCGGGCGCCGTCAGAGGTAGTTCGCATGTTCGACTCGGTCCGCAAACATCAACGAGTGCTGCAGTTCCTGCTGCTGCTGTTGATCTTTCCAGCGTTTGCCTTCTTCGGTATCTCCGGCTACGACAATTTCTTCTCGCCGAAGAACGATGTCGCCCAGGTCGGCGATTCGTCGATTTCGGTGGAAGAGTTCAACAATGCGCAACGCAGCCAGATCGACAACATGAGGCGCATGATCGGTGATCAGATCGATGCATCGATGTTCGACAATCCGGCGGCGCGCGCCCAGATCCTCGAAGGCTTGATCGATCAGCGCGTGCTTGCAGTCAAGGCGCAGGAATACCGGCTTGGCGTTCCGGACGATGTCGTGCGCGATGCGATCCTTTCGATTCCAGGCATCCGCTCATCGAACGGCACTTTCGACATGGAGCAGTATCGGCGTCTCTTGCAGGCGCAGGGCGTCAGCGAGGTCCAGTTCGAAAGCCGCGTGCGTGCCGATCTGGCAATGCGCACGTTTCCCGACGCGATCGAGTCGACGGCCTTCGTGCCTGCCACCGTGGCGGCGCGCCTGGCACGCCTGTCCGGGCAGCAGAGGGTCATCAAGACCCGGCGTTTCGAACCCGAGAGTTTCATCGCCAGTGTCGATGTCGACGCAGCGACCGTGCGCAAGTATTACGACGAGAACACGACGCGTTTCCAGTCACCTGAATCATCGACGGTCAACTACCTCGTGCTCAGTCAGGCAGATCTCGCTGCAGCTGCCGCGGTGACGGACGAAGAGAAGCGGAATTACTACGAGCAGAACAAGCGTCGCTACGGTCAGGGCGAAGAGCGTGCAGCACGTCATATCCTCGTCCCGCTCGACAAATCGGCCACCGATGAGCAGAAGAGCACGGCTCGATCAAAGGCCGAGGCACTGCTCGCACGCGTGCGAAGTGGCGAAGCGTTCGACGCGGTCGCGCGCGCGGAATCCGGAGATCCCGGCTCCGCCGACAAGGGTGGCGATCTGGGCTTCTTCGATCGCGACACGATGGCGCCGGAATTCGCTGCGGCCGCATTCAGCCTGGCGAAGGATCAGATCAGCGACGTGATCGCGACCGAATTCGGTCTGCATATCATCCAGGTCACCGAGATTCGCGGTGCAACGACGAAGCCGTTCGAGGTCGTGGCGGCCGAGGTCGAACGCGACCTCAGGGCGGAGAAAGGGCATACGGCGTTCGCCGAGAAGGCCGACACGTTCACCAATACCGTCTACGAGCAGCCCGATTCTCTCGACCCTGCGGCAGAAAAGCTCGGGTTGACCGTGCAGAAACTCGACGACTTCCGACGCTTCGGTACGCCGGACCTTCCGCCGGGTTCGCCACTGTCGAATCCGAAGGTGATCAAAGCGGCATTCGATGCCGAAAACATCCGGCGCAAGATCAATACCGAGGCGATCGACGTGGGCGACAACACGCTGGTCTCGTTGCGCGTTCTCGAGCACCGCCCGGCGGCAGTGCAACCGTTCGAGGCGGTCGAGGCGCAAGTGCAGGCGATCGTTCGCGCC
>JBGSTN010000712.1:0-28709 GCA_041736455.1 Burkholderiaceae bacterium
CAGCACCAGCACGAACAGCATCGACAGCGGGATGGCGATCCAGGTCATCGGCAGCTCGACCGGCCCGAGCACCGGCCCGGTGCTGCCGATCAGTGCATCGCAACCGATCACGGTCGCGAGTGACGCACCGGCCAATACCGCCATCCGATGCCAGCGAGGCAGTACGGCCAGATCGGCCATCAGCCCGAAGATGATCACCATGAACATCGCCATGATGATGCCGAAGGCCGAGTCCGGCCATGGCGATACCAGGTTCGCGGTGAACAGGCCCACCAGAGCCGCGAGGCCACCGACGAAGGGGACGTCCTGCACGATCACTTCACGCGACGTCGGTGGGTGCGTGAACACCCAGCCGTAACGGTGGGCGAGCCACGACAGCGGGCGGATGATGGAAAGGACTACCAGCGCTGCGATCAGCGCCGCCGAGGCATGCCAGAGCCAGACCATAGGATCTCTTCGCAGTCAGTCGTGTGGGGCCCGCGCGGCGGAGGAGTACCGCGGTGCGAACGGCCACTGGGTTTGTCAGGCTCGAGGGCCTGCTTGTCGGCCGATTATCCAGCGCCGCCGCAACAATCGAGAGGCAAGCGTGCTGCAATTGGTGTCGATGCAACAGATTGCCCCCGACGCTTGCCGGCGTCGTCTCGCAATCGGCCGGCGCGTTCCTCATCGATTTCGAACGGCGTTGGCCTTCTTGTCCAGACGGGTGCCGTGTCGCATCACTGAATGAACGTCTGGCCCTCGATGGTCTCGACCCAGACCCGTCCGTCGTTCAGCACTGCCGCCTGACAGATCGTCTGGCCGCCTATCGCGTTCACTTGAGTCAGCGATGCGATGAGACTCGCATTGTTGATCGGATCGCCCAGGTTCTGAACCGAGCCAATGCCTGCGAAGTGCCCGTACAGCACGAAGGATTTCATCGCCGTAGCCGCACCGAGCAATACCCAGCGATGAACATTCACGGGCGCTCGACCATCGTTGGCCGAAAACACGCCGCCCGACTCGGCGCCCGCTTCGGTGACCCAGATCGGCATGCCTGCCAGCCCCGCCGCAGCGATCTTCGCGCGGTAGCCGAGCGCCTGGGAGACGATCGATTGAGGCGTGAAGGAATAATCGTAGAAGTGCGTGGACAACGCCTGGATGTGATTCTTGCCTTTGCCCGAGCCACCGGGCAGCGTGACTGGCGCGTTGAGAAATCGCGTGATCGAGTGAGCGTCGGAACTCCATGAGTCGACGAAACCGCCGCCGAGTATGGGCACCCCCAGGTTCGCGCTATCGAGCGTGAAAGCGATATTGGCAAGATCCGTCGCCGAGCCACTGAAGAACGGTGCGCCCTGGCCGTTGGCAGCCGCCCAGGCGGGCGTCCAGCGATCGTTATAGGACGTCGGTCCTGACGTCCATGGAAACGTGGGTTCGTTCCACAATTCGAACGCGACGATCTGCGAGCCATAACGAGCCTTGACTGCCTGTGCGAAATTCTTCAGGGCAACATGACCTGCATTGGTTGGCGGGCTGGCGATGCCCGGCCAACTCGGCCAGAGAGATGGTTCGTTCGGGTACTTCTGGTAGAACGTCGGCGTTCCGTAGATGAGCCAGATGATTGGACGTCCGCCGGTCGCCTCGACCCATTTGTCGATCTTGGTCCAGGAATAGACGCCGGCCGTCAACTCGATGCTCGACCAGAAGCCGCTTTCGTACCCGCCGTCGACTTCGGCTTTCAGATTGCGTGCGTAACCGTACGGATATGTCGGTGCCGGAACCGTCCCATAGGCATCCGGCAGATGGGCCGGCACATGCAGCCCCCGATGCATGCCCATGAAGTTGGCCGGCACCTGGACCGGTGACCCCGACGTGACGAGGGACGTGCTGACCGGTCCGGGTGCCGATGCCGCGCTGCAGTCAGTGTTCGAGCCCGATACCGAACTCGACGCCAGTTCGCTCCAGGGCCCTGCGCCCGAGTCATTCCACGATTGCACCCAGGTTTCGACGGCGCCGGGACTCAAGGTGGTCTGAGGTGTGATCGAGCAGATGCCGGTCCCTCCACCACAACCCAGCTCGGTGTCACGGTACCAACTGCGGATACGAGCGCCGGTCGTATCGTCGACGTAAAGAAAGTACCAGGTCGAGTTCGCGACCGCTGCCCACGAATAGGTCGGTGTCGAACTCTGACCCGCACCTATCGGGGTCAGCAGCGTCACGGCACCCGGGGGTGCCGGCACGCCGCTTCCCACTCGGCTTGCAAGGCCGGCACTCCATGGACCGTAACCGGCATTGTTCCAGGTCTGCACCCAGGTGGTCACCGCCCCTTCCGACAACACGGTCGACGGTGAGACCGAACATTCGCCCGTGCCGCCTGTGCAGTTCGCCGCCGCGCTCGTGTACCACTGGTTGATGCGGGTCCCCGTGCTGTCGTCGACCCAGAGGAGGTACCAGGTGACGCCAGCGACAGCCGTCCAGCGAAAGGTGGGTGTCGGGCTCTGACCCGCGCCCGACGGAGCAATGACCGTCGTTGCGCCGGGAACCGTCTGCGCCATCGCGAATCGGTCACCGACGGCGCCGAACGTCAGAACGACCAACACGAACAGCAGTTGTCTCGCAACGGACGCCATCAAGCCTCCCTGCCAAATTGGTTTTTTGCGTGCCCAGGAATCTGAAAAAAGCGGCCTATCGTAAACGAGCAAACAAGTCGCCAAACCATACAGTCGGCATCCAGGGGTTTTCGCGCTCGGCCGCTACGAACAGACCGTTCATCGCACCGACCGTTGCAACAGCGCAAAGCGAAACGGCGCCCCGACAGGCCCAGGTTAGCATCGGCCGGGCCGTATTGATCCATCGCGCTCAGCGAATCATCGGCTCCGCCTCCTCCCGATCTCAACACATGGTCGAAAAATAATGCGCAATCGACGCCTGTCTGACTTCAATCCGCTTTCGCTCGTCCGGATATCGCGAGATCATCGCCGGCGGGTTCGAACACCGCTCGTGCACGTCATGTCGATTGCGCTGCGAACGCTCGCGATCGGCATCCTGGCGGTGGCGATCGTCGCATGCGGTGATGGCGGAAACTTTCTCGACAAGGAAAACGGCGCTGCACCATCGGCCGACCATAGCGGAACCACAACCAAGCCGATTGGTGGACCATCTGACTCGGGTGCCTCGCCAGGCAACGCCCCAGGCGACCGATCGAGTGCGTTGATCGTCACGAAGGTGTTGAATCCATCGACATCGGACAAGCGTCCCGTCGGCTACACGGATCTGCTGTTTGCCGACGAGTTCGCAGGCACCGAATTGAATCGAAGCAATTGGTGCACGCGATTGATGTGGGGCGGGTCGCCCTCGACGCTGCCGCTGCAGATTCCCGATCTGGAATGCACGGGTTGGGGCGCAGGCACTCTCGACTTCGTGAACGAGGAGCAGCATCGCTTCCGCGATTTCAATGCAGCCGGCGAAAGATTGCATACGGTCGGCGGCGGTGTGTTGAGCCTGCGCGCGACGGTGCTGTCCAGTGACCCGGCAAACCCGACCTTCGAGTCGGCGATGATTCGCGGCAAGACACTGATGGTTCCAAACGCGAACAAGAGCTACTACATCACGGGACGTTATCGATTGCCCGACGTACTGGGTTCGTTGCCCCAGGTATGGCTTGCACCCAGCCTGGAGCCCAGCGGCGCTTCGCAATGGCCGCCCGAGATCGACATCTTCGAAGGCCCGTACAACCTCACCGATGGCGCGGAGGATCTCTACCAGGTCACTCAGGTGCGCAGTCAGCAGACCAGCACCGGCACACGTCGACTCTATTCCGCGGCACCCAACTACAACCAGGAATACGGATTCATCACGGCACCCGCCAGCCTGCGCAATACCTGGCTCGAGATTGGTGCCGAATGGACGGCGGACTCGGTCTGCTTCTTCATCGATGGCAAGCAGACCGTATGCGATTACTACCGATGGGTATCGAACGACGGCCTGCAAGGAAATCCGGCCGCCTACATTGCCAACATGGCCGTCGGGGGTGGCTGGGCCGGCCGCGACGGGATCGATCTGTCGAAGTTCCCATTGAGTCTGGATGTCGACTACGTTCGGATCTACGAGAAGACCTATCTCGCGCGATCGGGCCGCGCCGGTGACATCACGGCAGCCGCGACGCTGTCGGGCCAGCAGCCCAAGCCGACCGCCTTCCCTGGAAGCAATGCCTATTACGCGGTCAACGCCCGTCGACTGGATGGTGGTGCGATCCAGGCAACGGCGTCCAATACCTGGTCTCTGCACAGCATCGATGCAGGCAGTCCGATCAACAATCCGCACGAGTTCACGTTCGAAGGTCTGTCCGGAACGACCGGCTTCGGTGTCAATTTCGGCGGCACCGGAGCAACCAATGCCGCGAATACCGGCGTGTCTGCCGGCATCGGATATTCGGTCCGCTTGACCCGCACGAAAACGACGGCGCCATGGACCGCCACTCTGCTGCGAAACGATCAGATCGGATCTGCCCCCGCGTCGTTGCAGACATCGACAGCGGCGTTGCCCGCGAACGTCGTCAACGCAGCCGTTCGCGTCAACGCGACCGCCCAGCAGATCGCCGTCGTGATCACGCCCGACACCGGTTCGGAGGTGGTTTTCAACGTCAATGACTCTGCCCATCGCGGCAACTGGGTGGGTGCCGAAACATTCGCGACGTCCGGCAACGGGCCGCTGATGACCGAGATCTTCGGGGTGAACGTGCCCGACGCGGCCACCGTGCCCGGTCCGACACCGGGCCAGGCGCCAACGCCTCCGAAGATCGCCTATCCCATGCCGGAGTCCACGCTGACCGGCGCCACGCAGCCGTTCTACTGGTGGGGCGCAGACGTCACGTCGTGGTGGTTGTACGTCGGATCGACGCCGGGTGGCGCGCAGTACTTCGACAGTGGCGGTCTGGGCGCGGCGACCAATGTCACCGTGAACGGATTGCCTACCGACGGCAGCACGGTCCATGCAACCCTCTTCTATCGGCAGGGTGCCGGCGAATGGCAGTCCACCAGCGAAACGTTCACCGCCACAGGGGTCATGCCGACCGTCACGACACCGGCTGCCGGCGCAACGCTGGCCGGCGCCAGCGCGTCGTTCCAGTGGACGGGCGCCAACGTCAACGCATGGTGGTTGTACGTCGGCTCGGCGAATGGTTCGAACGACTACTTCGACAGTGGCAATCTCGGCACGGCAACCAGTACCACCGTCACCAACCTGCCCGTCGATGGCAGCACCGTGCACGCACGTCTCTGGTATCAGAACGTCGGTAACGTCTGGCAATCGAGAGATTTCACCTATACGGCAAGCACCGCGGCAGCTCCAGCCATCTCGTTGCCGGTGCCCGGTTCGACACTGCCGGGGGCGAGCCAGGTCTTCTCCTGGACTGGCGATCAGGTGGCCGAATGGTGGCTCTATGCCGGCTCGACGATTGGCGGCAACCAGTACTTCGACAGCGGCAGCCTGAACACGACCCGAACGGTGAACGTGACCAACCTGCCGACCTTCGGGAACACGGTCCACATTCGATTGTGGTATCGCTATCCTGGCGCCAGTTGGCAACCGATCGATGCGACCTATACCGCCAGTGGCACGAGCCCGGTCCTGAACCAACCCGTCCCGGGTTCGACGCTGAGCGGAAGCAGCCGATTGTTCCAATGGTCGGATCCGGGTGGAACGATCACGCAATGGTGGCTATATGCGGGATCGACGCCAGGCGGCAAGGATCATTTCGACAGTGGTTCGCTGAACAGCGCCACGTCGGTGACCGCCACCGGGTTACCGGTCACTGCGGTGCCGATTCATGTCACGCTATGGTTCCGGTCGGGCAGCGGAGCCTGGCAATCGCTGGGCGCCACCTATACCGGCGGCCCCTGAATCGTCAGCACGGGACAACGACCTTTCAGACCAGCGGCATTTGCGACAGAAGTCTTCAAGCGAGCGCCGCTGACTCGGGGGAGAGCAGGGAACCGATGCCCCGTGCGGCGCAGTAACCCGCACATGGCGTCCGTCATCGTCGATGGCCACCTCGTCTTCACGACTCGATCGGGGGAGGAGTTGGGAAGAAG
Source organism: Burkholderiaceae bacterium (assembly GCA_041736455.1). Classification (GTDB taxonomy): domain Bacteria; phylum Pseudomonadota; class Gammaproteobacteria; order Burkholderiales; family Burkholderiaceae_E; genus JAUIAI01. The sequence goes on from JBGSTN010000712.1 coordinate 6,069, forward strand.
TGTGAATTCAGGCAACTTGCCATGGGATGCCTCTTGCCCACGATTGCGGGTTTGCTGCAATCTCGCGCATGTTCGACCCACGCGGAGTATCGGCATCCGGTGCCTTCCGCGCACGATGTCGGCCCGGTGCCGTACGTATCGCTCGCGTCTCTCGGAACAGGCAGCTCGTCGGATTGGCACACGTGACGCATCAGGCACTCAAGCGAGCGATCGACATGGTCGCAGCCGGCACAGCCATTCTGGTGTTGCTCCCGCTGGCGTTGCCGATCATGCTGTCGTTACGACTGACGGGAGAAGGCAAGGTACTGTTCTGGCAGAAGCGATTGGGCTACCGGCAGAGCCCGTTCTGGATGCTCAAGTTCGCGACCATGCTGGAAGACAGCCCGAACATGCCTGGCGGCATCCTCACGCTTTCCAATGATCCGCGGATCACGCCGATGGGCGGCATTCTGCGCAAGTCCAAGATCAACGAGTTGCCGCAACTCTGGAATGTGCTCGTCGGAGAAATGTCCATCGTCGGCCCCCGACCCTTGCTGAAGGAAAGCTTCGACCTGTACTCGCCGGAAATCCAGGCGGTGGTCTACGAATCCCGGCCCGGCCTCACCGGTGTCGGATCGTTGGTCTTTCGTGACGAAGTGGCACTGACGGAAGCGAGCAGGGAAGACCCCGATCGGTACTATGCTGACGTGATCTATCCGTACAAGGGTCGACTCGAATACTGGTACTACGAGAATCGATCGCTATGGACCGACATGAAGATTCTCCTGCTGACCGGTTTGGCGTTATTCTTTCCAAGGGTCGATTTCGCGAACAAGGCGTTCAAGGATCTGCCGACCATGCAGCGAAGATCGGGCCTCGGAACCGAGTGAGCCGTTCAGCTCTGCGAAAGTCGGTCCCGATGAAACGACTCGAGCAATTTCGTTGAGACACCATGCACCCTGATGACCTCAAGCGAGAGAACAACCGTGGCGTGCTCGGCATTCTCTTGAACAAATACGGCCTGCTCGGCACAGCCAGGGTGGTGTGGTCCGATGTTCTCTACGATCTGCGCCACTCGGTCAATACCTTCATGCCGGTTGCGAATTCCGATCTGTTCACCGGCGAGCGCGTCGATCTCCAGAACCGATATGTCCCTTCGACGTTCGGCCTGATCGAAACGGCGATCGATCGAATCGCATGCCGACTCGACGTTCGTCGATCAGGCTTCGTGGACTACGGTTCCGGCAAGGGAAAAGTCCTGATCGGGGCGGCACGCAAGCCGTTTCGCACCATCAAGGGAATCGAATTCTCCGAGCGGTTGCATGACATCGCCGGAAAGAACATCCGCCGACTGGCTCTCGAAGGTCGCGTGCAACTCGTTCATGGCGATGCGACGACGTTCCATCCCGACGAAACCGACCGGGTCCTGTACTTCTTCAATCCGTTCGTCGGCGAAATACTGGAAGGTTGCCTGAGAAACATTGCCGAGGCCAGGGTCGAGTCGACGCGTTATCTGATCTATGCGAATCCCGTGGAAGACGAACGGTTCTGCAAGTATTTCGACAAGCTCGAGGAGACCACCGTGCAGCCCGGCGGAATCCGCGTCAACTACTACAAGACGAGATACGGAACCTAGTCGAAGATCGCTGCGCGGCGCGAAGACGATCGGGAACTTGGGTTCGGTATCAGAGCTCGAACCCCGCGAAGAAGTCTGCGAACGACTGCATTCGACGCGATATGGCCACGGTACCGTCAGGCTTGAGGTCATAGATGGGTGGCGCACGCGTGATGAAATTCGGTGAAAGTACCGAGCAATATGCGCCAACATCCTCGATCAGGATCAGATCGCCAATCTCAGGTCGATCCAGCCGGATGTTCTCGAGCAGGATGTCGCGTTCCATGCAGGTGGCACCCACCAGGGCGCGGACTTCGGTCAGGTTCGGTCCCTCCTCGGATGCCGCGTCGGGAACGAACCTCTCTGCATTGCCTCGAGAGACCATCGTATTGCCTTCCGAGGTCGTCTCGTGGGCGCCGGATCCTGCCGCCTTGATGTGCCGATGGGTCAGTGCTTTCGTGTGATAGGTGGGCCGCACGTTGTAGAAGCTGGCGTCGACGCCCAGGACCGTGTGGTTCGCGACAACCTTCTGGCTGATGATGCGGGTCACGAGGACGACAGCGTCGGCAACCACGGACATGCCGGGCTCGATGACCAGCGATGGGCGATTCGCCCTGAACCAGTCGTCTGCGAAAAGCGGTTCGAAGATGGCCTTCGCGTAGTCGTCGAAGCCTGGCGCATCGGCGACGTTCCAGACAGTGGGTACCCGCCCCGAGAACCCGCCTCCAACGTTCAGGTAGGCGACATGGGGCAAGGCAAGCGCGGAACGCACCGCAAGCAATTCCTGCGCGATGATCGTGTAGTTGCCTGGCGATCGATCGCTCGACGAGCAGTGACCATGAAGCGAAACGACGGTGACTCCCAGGGAATCGAGGCGAGTCTTGGCCGTCGACAAGTCGGAGCCGTGCATGCCGAAGCGCGGCACGATGCCACCCTTCGCGATCTTCTTGTCCAGCAGCGTCGAGTTGAGGTCGATATTGACGCGCAATCCTGCACGCAGTTCGTTCAGTTCGGTTCGCGACAACGAATCGAGAATCCTGATCTGGTCGAGATGATCGAAATTGATGATCGCACCCAACCGGATCGCCATTGGGATGTCATCGAGCGACTTCAAGGGCCCATTGAAGATGACCTTGCCATGTTCGAAGCCGATCGAGCTGGCCAGTTCGAGCTCGATACGGGAAACCACTTCGGCGAAGCAACCCATTGCTTTCGCGGTTCTGCAGATCGATGGCGTGTAGTTGGTCTTGAACGAATAGCCGATCACGACCTTGTCGTGATAGTTCGTCAAGGCGCGGCGAAACCGCTCGATATTGTTCGCGAAACGGGCTTCTTCGAACAGATAGAAGGGCGTTCCGTGTTGTCGCGCGACTCCGCTGACGACCGCGTCGATCTGTACTGGCGTGGCAGGAACGGCGCTCGGTACCATGGCGGGTCGGTTGCCTTCGAGGGGTTCAGCGAAAGAATTGTCGGGTGCTGGAGAGGGTGGACACGGGCTGATTCAGGATCTAGTCGCAGCGCAGAATCGACTTGTATTTCTCAAGGCGAAGGTGGGATTCGGTGCGAGTCACGATGATTCCGGGCTCATAGTCGAAGTCGCCAGGGGTGTTCTCACCTCTTGCCCATTTCAGGATGAGCGCCGGGACATCGACGCCGGCAAGATGCGAGAACGGGTAGGCGCCGCCGAATCGAGGGTTCAGGTCGACGCAGTAGATCGTTTCGCCATCCATCAGCACATCGCAATCCAGGTTACCGATGTGCCCCAGTCGTGCCGACAATCTCCTGGCCCATGCATCGAGCGCGGGCACTTTTTCGGTGACGACCAACGAAGCGTCACCGTGACGTTTGGCCAACTTGCGTTTGACCACCGCGCCGACAAACGTGCCTGAAAGGTCGTTGACGACATCGATCGCATACTCGACGCCGACAATCTTCTGCTCGACCAGGAGATCGTTGCCTTCCGTGAAGTGCTGCACGATGGCCGACCGTGACACCTGCAATCGGCAATAGGCCAGAACGGTCGCGTACTCGGCGGCGTTGTCAGCAATCTCGACACCGATCGAAGCCGTGCCGAACCGCGGTTTGATGATCACCGGGAAGGCGCTATCGGGCAGGTCGGCATGTTCGCTGTACGAAGCTGGCACATTGAAGTCGTTATCGATGAAGAAGCGGGTTGCACGGCGTTTGTCCATGCAGATGTCGATGATGTCCGGGTCTGAAACGACCACCGTCGTACCGATTGCATTCAGTGCATGACGGTGCCTCGCCAGAATCGGTAGTTCGAAATCATTCAGCGAGAAAAGCAATCCGATCCGGTATTTCCCACAGATATTCAGCAGGCGCTCGACGTAGCACGGGTCATTGAAGCTCGGCGTCAGGTGACCATAGTCGGCCTGCTCGAAAGATGGCGCGTGCCTGTCGAAGTCGCCACAGTGCACTTCGTCGACGTCAGGTAATGCCCTGAAGTACGAGACCAGATCGTTGCGACGGCCTGAACAGGAAATTAGGATGTTCATTTGGGCAAGGAAGGCGTTAAGGTCGGCAAACCGAACCAGGTAAGGTATCAGGCAGGCGCAACGTCGTCGCCTGATCTTATCGCTAGCGAACGAAAAGCTGGGCAATCCGTTTCGGAAATCAATACGAGCTCGTGCCGGATAGTGTTCCGAATCTGCGTTGATGCGATTCTCGGCGATTCACGTCGCGACGCATTCGAAGTTCCTGGCACTGCAATCGACAGTCTCGACCAGTCGGCAAGGCAAAGCGAATCATGCACAGTCGAGCTGCGGTTCCCGAGACCATTCTGACCGCGACCGGCTCCGCGGGGGGACACGGAAACAAAGTGAAACGGCGGCCATCAGGCCGCCGTTTCGGGTCACTCATATGTTTCAGCTTCCGGGTGGCGGATTCGGCCGAGGGGGTGGTGGTGCGTGCGCCAGGATCCAGATCGGGGGCGTTCGGCGTGTACGTGCAGATACCGACGGCGCCGATCTGGCACAACCCGGCGTCGGACGCCGTGACCCATTCCGTGTGGACGAGGCCGGAGGGACCTTGGACATGCAGGTGATGCCAGGTGGCTCCGGTTGACTTCTGTCGGCAGTACAGAGGCTGGTCGGCAAATTGGGTGACACACGGGTACTTCGGTGTCGGTACGGCCTGCACGGCACCAACCCGGCGAATGACCCAGCAGTGCCGCGAACACGTTGCTTCGGTCTGCGAATCAATGTCAATTGCAAATTCTGGCGATGCCGGAAACGCTGAAACGTACGTTCTTCCCGAACAACCGGGTAGACGGGCGAAGGATCCGCCTGCAAGAATGCTTGCAGATTCCTGCGCGCCGGGAATCGAACTCATAGCGGCACGGGCTTGATCGGGCGCGGGCATGCATCACGAAGCGCGAATACTGCAGTTCTCTGTCAGGGATCTCGAATGTCCAACAGCAACGCGATTCAGAGCGTCGGGGCGATGCGGCCGCGGCCCGACGGTTCGCGCAACTGGCTGTTCCTGAGTTTCGTCGTTTTCTTCGGTGGCGGCGTGCCGGCGCTGATCTATCAGGTGGTCTGGCAGCGGGTGCTCTCGCTCTACTTCGGCGTCGACATCTATTCGACCACGATCGCCGTCACGGTGTTCATGCTCGGCCTGGGAATAGGCTCGTTCGCCGGAGGCTGGCTTGCCGATCGACTGCGCTCGGTGGTGATGGCCTACGCGATCGTGGAGGTGCTGATCGCCCTCTTCGGGCTGGCGAGTCTGCAGTTCTTCTCGCTCGTCGGGGCAAGCTTCGCGGGAAGCTCCCTTGGGATGCTGATTCTCGTGGACAGCCTGCTGCTGCTGCTGCCGACGTGCCTGATGGGGATGACGCTGCCGCTGATGACGCGCGTCGTGGTCGACAGCCAGGCGAGCATCGGCCCGCGCCTGGCACGACTGTACGGCTTGAACACGTTGGGCGCAGCGGTCGGCGCCATCGTTTCCTCCTACTGGCTGATCGGCTCGCTCGGCATGGACGGCGCTCTTCGGGTCGCGGTTGCGATCAATCTGCTGCTGGCAGCGGCGATGTTCGTGTTGGTTCGCGGTCAACGACCCGACCTCGACGAACCCGGACAGGCTGGAACCGACCTCGGACTGACCACGGCATCCGATTCGATTCCCGACCGGCAAGCAGATGATCACCCGATGTACTCGTTGCCACTGATTCTTGCCTGCGCGTTCCTCTCGGGCTTCATTGCGTTGGGCAACGAAATCGTCTGGTACCGGATCGTGCGAGTCCTGCTGCATGGCACGGTCTACGTGTTCGGCACCGTGCTGTTCGTCTTCCTGCTCGGTATTGCCCTGGGTGCGATCGCCGCACAGAAACGCATTGCGCGTCCGGGCTGGCTTCAGCGGTTTGCCTGGTGCCAGCTGGGTGCGGCCGCCTGGGTGTTCCTGTTCTTCATGTCGATCGGCCACTTCAGTGATCTTCCCGGCTTGCGCCATCTCGTCTCGGCATCGTTCTTCATCTACTTCCATCCATCACTCGAACTGGTGGCCGGCGAGATCAGCCTGGCCTCGCTCTATTCCGCCCTGGATGTGTTCTTCTGGACTGCCGCCATTCTGCTCGTGCCGACGTTCCTCATGGGCTATGGGTTCCCGAATCTCATGCGCGCAGGGAGCAGTCGCGTTGCCTCGGTGGGTCGGTCGGTCGGGAACATCTACCTCGCCAACATCGTCGGATCGGCCCTCGGTTCACTAATCGTCGGCTTCGTGCTCATTCATCGGTTCGGGTCCGAGCGTACCTTGCAGATCATGATTCTGCTCGGCGCCATATCCGCCATGATGATTCTCCAGGTGAGCGACCGTCGCGACCGTCGTTCAACCAGTCGCCGGGTGGTACCGCTCAGGACGATCGCGCCCATCGTCCTGATCCTGTTCACCCTGTTCACGTTTCCGGAGCGGATGCAGATCATCAAGGCCGTGCATCTGGCCGATTTCCCGATCGTCACGTTCAGTGGCCTGGAGGACAGGACCGGTGTCGTCGCACTTCGCGACCAGAGTGATGTCGTCGCGTTTGCCGAGGAAAAGCGGGTCCTGGGCCGCCGCCGCCTGTACATCGACGGTTCAGCGCACGGCGGCATCAGCGAGGAGGTCGGATTCGATGACGAGGTGCAGGCCGCGATGTCGGCCCATCCGCGACCCACGCGAGTTCTTTCGATCGGCCTTGGTGATGGTCGAATGGTTGCCGCCGCGGCGACTCGCGCGGGAGTCGACGAGATCGTCGTCGTCGAGTTGAACGAATCGCTCCGCAAGCTCATCGCGAGTACCCCGCAAGGTGGCTTGATCGAAGAGCATGCCGGCAAGATGCGCTACGTAGTCGACGACGGTCGTCGCTGGCTGCTCGCGAATCCCGACGAGAAGTTCGACGTTGTCATGATGTGGCCGCTGCATGCCGCGCACGCCTACAGCGGGAGTCTTTTTTCGATGGAGTTCATGCAGATCATCGCTCGGCATCTTCGTGCCGATGGCTTGCTGATCGTGCGCAGTGCAGACGGCTACTCGACCGCACGGACGGTAGCGACCGTATTCGATCAAACAGTCAGGCTGAGAACGCAAACCTATGTGGCTGCCAATTCGCCGTTGATATTCGACCGTCGTCGCATCGAATCGACGACGATCGATCTGGCGTCACTGATAACGGCAGACAAGACATTGATCCTGAAAGAGACCGAACTCGCGCCACTCAATCGCGATACCCGACCCAACAGCGAGTATTACCTGACCTATCCGTTCGCGAAGCACATGGCGAGGGGCGCAACCCCACTGTATGCGTCTCCGGGTGGCTCCTTGAACCATTTCCTTGCGCAATAGGCAAGCATGAAGATCCTGTATCTCTGCCAGCATTTCAATACCCCCGATGGCGCGGGCGGCCTTCGACCCTATCACTTCCCGGCGGCACTGGTGGCAGCCGGGCATGAAGTGACACTGGTTTGCGGCAGCTACTCGACAGCGAGCAGCGGATTGTCGGGGCCGTTTCGCAGCGGCGTGCGCCGAGGGATGGTCAACGGGTTCGAAGTGATCGAGCTGAATCTTGCCTATGGCAACGCGCAGAGCTTCGCTCGGCGTGTGTCGACCTTCCTCGCCTATGCGATCCGAAGCCTGCGCTACTCGCTGTTCCTTCGCTACGACCTGGTGTTCGCGAGTTCCACGCCGCTGACAGTCGCCATTCCGGGCCTCGCCGCACGCTGGTTGCGAAGCAAACCGTTCGTTTTCGAAGTCCGCGACCTCTGGCCGGAACTGCCCCGCGAAATGGGGGTGATCACCAACAAGGCCGTGCTCGGCATGATGAGTCTGCTCAAATGGGCTGCCTACCGAAGCGCCAGGCAGCTGGTCGCACTTGCGCCCGGTATCGCCGAAGGGATCGAACGTCTGGGCGTTGCGCCGGAGCGGATCGCGATGATTCCGAACGGCTCTGACCTGGTTCTGTTTCGCCCGCTCGACGTCGCGCGCCGACGCGCGATCAGAGCGCGATACCCGCAACTGGGTGAGCAGTCGTTTCTCGCCGTCTACGCTGGTAGCCATGGCATTGCCAATGGGTTGGACCGTCTGATCGATGCAGCGCAGGTACTGAAGCAGCGTGGCAACGAACACGTCCAGATCGTCCTCGTGGGAGAGGGCCGTCTGAAAGACGACCTCGTCGCCCGCGCGCAGTCCATGGGCTTGTCCAACTGCGTATTTCTGCCAACGGTGGACAAGCGCGAGATCGGACGCTTCATGGCATCGTGTGACGTGGGCCTGATGTCGCTTGCCAATGTACCGGCTTTCTATCGCGGCACGTCACCGAACAAGTTCTTCGACTACATAGCCTGCGGGTTGCCCGTCGTCAATAACTACCCGGGCTGGCTTGCTTCATTGATTACCGTCAATGAATGCGGCATCGCGGTCCCGCCGGACGACCCTGGCGCGCTGGCAGACGCCCTCGAGACCCTGGCCGGAGATCCCGTGCTGTGCGAACAATTGAGCGCGAATAGTCGCCGACTTGCCGAGGCGCACTTCGACTGGCAGGTCCTGCAGAAACGCTTCGTTGCCGTGTTCGACGAATTCGATCAGTCGTTGCCTCGACGCCGCGAAGCTTAGCGGCATAGCGGGCGGACCACGTCGCTCGTGCGGCGCGATCTTGCGTTCAGTCACCTTCGACGCCGGGCACGACGATCGTCGTTCGGAGCGTCCCGGGCCGATTCAGGAGTACCTCGATCACTGGAATAGTCTCGAACTCGAGGTAATGGCGCGACTCCAGCGTCTGCGCCAGCCTGATGGTGAGCTCTTGATCGGCCTGGAAGATGAAGCTCGCCAGCGGACCCGCCACCTGGTTGTCGACGCATTGCCAATCCGACGGAATCAGCCGCCAACGGACGATAGCCAAGTGTCTGAATCCGTCGACATCGTCGCGAACAGTCCATCCCGTCGCGTGCTGAGTCACCTCGCGCCTGTGCGAGCCGCCCAGGTGATCCACATACCCGGAACCCGTCGTGGCACTGCTCGCGTCGAAATCGATTCGAGTCGGCCGCAACCATGCCCCGAACAGAAATCGGCCCAGCGCCGGCATCTGGTCGCGCCGATCGAGTTCGGCCGTGCTATGGAATCCTGTCGACGAAAAGAGCCGCATCGAGTCGCTCCCGTCTATCGTGTCGTTGTAGCTGTAGCTTCCGCTGTCGCGTACGATGTTCCGGCCGCCGTGCCAAAGATCCAGGTGCAACGCATCCGCATGGCCCGGCCGAAACCGATAGACAGGCAGGCGCAGCAGAGCCATTTTTCGACGGTCACGCAGAATGGCATAGCCGCCCGAACGGAACAGTATCGACGTGGGGCCGGGCAGTTTCGCCGAGGCCTTCCGGCCCAGACCGAACAGCGTCGACAACGGGTGCTCGAAGCCGGCATCATAGGCGTAGCCGCCCCGGAAGAGTTGGCACGCCAGCTCAACCGAAGGCCTGAAATCACGATAGCTGGTGCCGCCCAGACGAAACAAATGAGCACCATCGTTGTCGCCAAGATTCGGCGCATCACCGGTTTCAGGATCCACGACTGCATGCAACCAGGTTGTTGCCGCGACCGCCTTCACGCAGAAGCAATCCGAGAACGCTGCCATGCCCAACCTGCGGCGAAACAACTCGACAAACGACACCGTATCGAGCATCAGTCGATGATAGACGACCGAATGCTGAGCGAAGCTGCCGTCATCGGCGATCAGGCGAGCCGCGCGCTCCTCCAGGCATTGTCGGCCGGCGCGTTGCCAGGCCATGGCCTGAAGGCGGTTGTTGCGATCCGAGTGAAGCGCGACGAAGCTGCCGATCGCGAAGAGCGCGGCGGCTTCACTCGTCCCGTGATTGTTGTCCTGCGCGACCGCGTAGCTCAAGGTCTTTTCGACGCGCCTGCCATGCTGCAAGAGGAGTTCGATCAGTCCGGGAAGCGGCGCCTCGAACCGGTTGTCGAGGGCGAGCGACGCGGCCAACAGGTTGATCGCGCGAAGCGATGTCTCCTGTCCGCACTTCCAGTTGACCCCCTGGTTCGGTGGGTTCTTGGCTGCCCAGTCGCGAAGCCAGCGTTCGATCAAGGGCTTGCGACCAGCCATTCCATTCCGGTACTCCCATGCGAAAACCGGCAGCCAGTCCATTCGCGAAAGTTCCCAGATCGTCTTGATGTCGCCCAAGCGGCCGTCGAAGTCTTCGATGCGTGACCAGTGCTTGTCGAGTGCGCGCGCTGTCGCGCCGTTCCACCGATTCATCAACCAGTCGGGCGGGTCTTCCAGGGCGATGTCATGGCGGGAGAAGAATCGAAACGAGGCGGGCAGGCACGATGATGCGAGGGCGCGCGCAGGTCCCTTGGACAGCGAGTGAAGGGTCGACGCAACGTCGGATCGCACGGGCTCCGGAATGCCAGCCTCTCCTGCATGCGGACTATCATCGAAGAACGGACCCTCGGCAACTGGTCCGATCGGCAGAGTGCGAGCATAGTAGCCGGCGCGTTTCAGCGCCCGATACCGGATCACGGCCAGTACATTCGGAATGCCGAGGGCACGTATCGTGCGAAGTTGATCCAGGCGACTCATGGGCACGGGTTCAAGCTAGGGTCCCCTGAATTCTGGTGCAAGGATTGCTACAGGAATCATGGTCTTTGAGGTGTCGATGCGGTGAAGCGGATTCAACGGCTCAGCATGGTAAAGACCAGGGCGCTTTGGGCGGGTGAACGAATGGAGTCCGGCAGTGCGATGCGCAGCCCGCGTGCGGGGGCAACGGCACGCCCGAGACCATCGAATGAAACGCAAGACACGCTGCATGGTGCCATTGTTGCCGCATTCGCCAGCCGGCGTCTATTCCTTATAGGCGGAGCCTGGCTGACACTCGAATCGTTTTCGAGTTCAATCGCGCGCACGGTAGACGCTGAATTGCGTCGGTCGGAATCGCATGGGTCCGGCCTCTCAGCGGGCCTCGAGGCCCGGGAACCTGGCCGCTACGCTTTTGTCTTCGGAAGTTTCGCGACGTTTCGTGCATCCACTGTCGAGATTCCTGACCGCACAGTAATCTTCATCGCGGGCCGGGATGCGCCGACCGACGGCGGCGAGGGCGTATTCATCTTCCGTGAAAGCAGCACGTTCGACGATGGTGGATGTCATCTTGTGCGAGCCATTGGCGGCGGCGTCGTCCGAGCGGAGCCCTCGCCAAGAAATGTGCAATGGTGGGGCGGCGTCGGCGACGGCGTGACCGATTGTTCGCAAGCCTTTCAATCAGCCATCGAAAGCATTGTGCCCACCGCCAACGAATTGGCCCGCGGCAGTATCGAGATACCGAGCGGTCGATATCTGCTGACGCGAGAGCTCCAACTGTTCCAGAAAGGCATTTCATTCATCGGCCACAACGGCACGGTTCTGCAATGGGGCGGCGCGGCAGGATCACACATGTTCAGGCTCGAGGACTGCTTCAATTGTCGCTGGTCGGACATGACCATCCTGGGTGACGCCGCTCGCCCACCGGCTTCAGGAATCTACTTCGATAGCCCGCGCCTCGCTACCCTCGGAACGAACGAGCATCATCAATTGATCAACGTGATCTTCGGATACTGGCCGAGGCGCGACGACCGCAGGAAGTTCACCATCGATGTCGGCTTGCGAGTGGGCGGGGCGTTCAATGGCGACAACGATCAGTTCTACATCGACAAATGCTACTTTCACGATTGCCGCGAAGCAGGTCTGCTGATCAGCAACGCACAGTCTATCTGGGGCTCTGTACGCGATACGCTGTTCGACCAATGTGGTTACGGAATTTCGACCGGGTCCAACCTCACACTCTACAACGTGATCTTCAACCGGAATACGCGCAACGATCTGCATGTGTTTCGAAACATCGTTGTCAGCGCATTCGGGTTCAATTCCGAGAATTCCGTCGAGAGCATTTCGATGCATCAAGGCGCGTCGCTGTTCATCAATGGCGGCAAGATTCTGGTGACCAGGAGTGGGGTTTCTCCGTCGGCATACTGGCTCAACGGATCGTCGGTCCGGGGTATTGCATTGCGGAATCTTCTGGTGGAACTGGCAGCGGGCGTGGTGCAGACGATGTTCGTCCGAGCCAGTGACGAGGCCGATTCGTTCGTCTCGATCGAGGATTGCACCTTCCGCGGATTCGACAGTGCAAGTCCGTTCCGTCTGGAGAGTTCGCCGAATCGGGAGATGCGCTTTCGGATCGAAACCGACGGTCGAAGTGTCTCCGGTCGGGTACCGTACCGGCTTTCCCGACAATCGGCGATCACAAGCCAGGCACGGCTGGGTCGTGATTTCGGGTTTGAGCGTCGACTCCTTGCTCGCCCGGGTTATCGCGTTGACGCGCGTGGACACGGTGTGGCGCTGGTTGCCGACTTCGATGGCGCGCAAGGAATCGTCCTGGCGAATGAATCGCGGCAGGGTTCGATCGAAGCCCTGCACTTGGGGCCGCTTGAATCGCGAGGCTCGGTTCGCCCGGGCGGATCGCATCTCTTCATACTCCCGTTCTCGCCTTCGGACTCGGCTCGCACGATCAACATCGCGCCAGCGCACCATCCGGATGGACACCCGTTTGCGCTCAGCTTTCACTCGGTCGCGGGTATCGAGCCCGGAGTCTCATTGCTGATGGTCGGCAGAACCGGAACGGCGGCCGCAATCGGCTGCAGTGTTCAGGAGCGCTCCCGCATCGCGGTGCTATGGCTCGAGCACCCGCTGCTCACCGATGACCGCCAGGCGTCGACCGTGCAGTTATGGCAACCCCGGCTCGCGGAACGCGACTCGATCGACGTATCGCTTCGCAGCGCCTTGCAGCCGCTGGTCTGGCGTCGATTCACGGTCGGATATCCTGGGGCAATGCGGGGTGACTTCATCCTTTGCACCCATCAGCAGACTGATCGGGGCCTCGTCATGGGCGCGCACGTCGAAGTCGCCGATGAGGTGACGATCTGGATCGTCGGATGTATGGCGGCAATCGGCGAAGACATGGTGATCGACATACGGCTGACACGGATAGCGAATCCTTCGATCCTGGCCTGACAATCGCCGGATCACGATGCCAGGATCAGGCGAGACGTTGCAGTCTGAGCCGGCGGTGATCGAGCCGCTGCTTCCTCCGTGCATTCGAGGTGAAGGCAACCAGTGCTGCGATTGCCGTGACCACGATCGGAGCGTACAGGGATCCACGCGCAATCATCGACGAAGCGTAGATGGAAGTCGCCCAGAGCATCACCAACTCGACACCGCCGATCCGCGCGAGCACCAGCTCGATCGATCGCATCCAGGCGAATATGAAACCGATCCACAGGAACGCCAACGCGCCCGCGTCGGCATAGGCACTGCCGAAAATGGCCGAGTGCATGGTCCCGATGGGAGTTCCGAATATGTACTCGAACATCGTCACTTCGAAATCGTCGGGCTTTATGTCGAAGAAGTCTACCAACGAGGGCAGCCAGAAAAGGAGCGTGCGAGCAAGATACTGGAGCTCACCGAACTTGGGTGGCAGCGAATCAAGCATGAATACATACATGATGTAGCGGACACCGGATTCAGCGCGGGCGGCGAGATAGAGATCGGCGCGACCGGAAAAGATATCTGTCAACGCATCGAGCCGCGCCTGGAACCCGGTAGTGTTTCGAATCAGCTTCAGGGCTTCCAGGCCGATGTCGGCTGCCGCGAATCCGAAAACGAACAACACGATCAGAATCCAGAAACTCTGTTTGTCATTTTTCGAGAGCTTGACGAAGATCATCGCTGCGAACGCAAAGGCGGGGACCTGCCTCGATCCACCCACGACGACATGAATGGCTGCGAATGCGACAAGCACCAGGACCGCTGCCATCTTGTTGTTGCGCCAGAACCAGAGGTAGGCGGGCAGGCCGATCAACATCAATTGCAGGTAGAAAAGCCACAGGGCGAATGGCTGGATGGGGCCTTCGCGAAGATTCTCGAACGAAATGCTGGACACCGCCGTCGTGCCGAATGTCAGCACGCCGATCGGTGCACTGACGATGAGGGCACCGATGATCCATCGATACAGCCCCATATCGGACTGAACCCGGATGCTGGTCGGGTTCGGGAGGCCGGGCGTCTTGAAGAACAGTTCGAGTGCACAGAACACGACCAGCATCAGCAGAATCTTCACATGGACGTTGAATAAGTCGATGTCGGACAACGAGACCGGAGGTGCCATGGGGTGGTAGGAAACCGTGCCCGCAATGGCATCGGCAAACCCCGGGACGAGCAATACCGACAAGATGACCAGGAACAGCACCTGGAACGGCGAGTTGCTCTCACGCTTCTTCCAGAACAGCCATGCGCACAAAACGCAGTTGGCGGCAATGATCAGGTAGCAGGCGATCAGCAAGTTGCTCCCCAGTCTTGTCGATTCGAGCCCGCTTCGGTGATTTTCGACAGGAACTCCAGGATACTCAGCCTGGCGGGCCGCACCTCGCCCCCGAGGTTTGCAAGCTCGGCAAATCGACCTGATTCCAGGGCGGCATCGAGCAAAGCCTCGAACGCGTGCTGATCGCCGACTGGATGAGTCAACATTCGCGGATCTCTCTCGCAGGCGTCGGAGGCGATGACCGCCAGTCCCAGCTCGAGCGCATCCCGCGCGGCGATGCCGAAGCTGTCGGCCTGCGTCGGACGAACGTAGATATCCCCTCGTGACAACACCTGGTCGAACTCCTCCGAACTCAGACCATGGACAACGCGGGCATCCGTCCGTCGTTCGAACTGCGCCTCGAGCATTGCCAGACAGGGCGTCGTCGGCCCATAAGTGCATACCAGATAGCGTGCCGCGGGTCCGTTCTTGCGGCGATCCAGATAGGCAAGCACCCAGTCGTGGTTATAGTAGTCTTGCGCATATCCGGATGCCAGTACCAATGGTGCATCCGCGCCGTTTTCGATCCAGTCGAGTACCGCTTTGGCCTGCGCGCCTACGGTGTTGCCACCACTCTCCTCCGAAATGGGGACATATGGGTCGATGAGTACCAGTTTGTCGCAGTCGACGCCGATACGTTGGTAGTAGTCGCGCTGTCGAGTACTCATACAACCCACGTAGTCGAAGTTGTCGATCAACTTCGCAATGACGAGGCGCTCGAAAGCTGCGGGATAGCGGTTGGCGGCGAGATTGCCGTGATGCAGGAGGAGCGCCGAAGAGCGCGTGCGTCGTGTCAGGAATGGCGTCAACATCACGACGCTGTCAACTGTGGACCCATTGACAAGCAGCGGCGCATTACGCAGATTCCGCAGCCCCGCACGTACCAATAGAGACGACAGACGTCCAGGTCGGGACGGGAAGACATGCGCAAGCCTGATCGCTTTCTTTTCGCTGCCATAGTATGGGTCGATGACGCCGGCGATCATCTCGGCGTATCGCAGTACGAGTCGGTGCACGAAAGTCGATACACCCCCGTCCGGCTTGGGAATCGATCCGTAGATCCACAAGGCAGCGTCGTTCATTTGCTCGAGCGCCGGCGGTAAGCCAGTGTCAGCGATATCACGCTCAACACGATTGCCATGCTGATCGTCGTGAAGCTGGCAGGCAGTCGCTCGGTGTTCATGACGATCGCGCTCGCCGGCCAGAGCGCGAACAGTCCGATCGCGGTGGTGAACGCAATCGCGCCGACAAGGTGCCCCTGCTGGGTCGAGTCGATGAAGGCAATCTGCACGCAGACGATACTGGTCGCCTTGGTGATCAGTGTGGCCCAGTCCAGCAGTTCGACCGCATCGGGCATCAGGCGAATCAGCTTCAGCACCGGTAACGCAAGAATCAGACCGAGCGACAGGGCAGCGATGCCGGCGACAAGTTGCACGGTTGCCTTCCCGGCGGCGGGCAACCAGGCATTCGCGTGGTAGACGTGTTTACGAGCCAGGTCGACCGCCGCACTCAGCAAGGTCTGCCAGGCAATCGCATACGAAGCCATCAGCAGATAGTCCGAAGCGAAGTTCGCCTCGCCAGTGCCGAATGCGCCAACGACCATGCGCTCGGCCATCGTCGACATGGTCAGGATCACATAGAAGGTGAGGGTCATGGCCGCTGTCGGCGACAGATAGACCTGCTTGGTGAACGAAGGTAGATCGGGCAATGTCCTCAAGGACGTCGCCAACGCCGCATTCACCGACCAGTGGGATTGCAGCAAGATGACCGTCAGTGCAAAGAATGCAGCGGGCAAGACGATCCGAAGGGGCAGGACGGGTAGTGACAGCATTGCCAGCACCGCCACTGCAAGGAGTTCCATGATAGCGAACGCGAATGGAATCGTCAGACCCATCGCGAACGATTTCGCGAACATCGTTCGCCCGTAGGTATAGCGTTCGAAGTCCCGTGCAATCGAATAAGCAAGCACAGCCAGGCCCGCCAGCAACGGCGCGCCATCACTCAACGAGTCGCCCGGCAGAACGGCGAATGCGGCCAGGATCGTCAGCGCCGAGACGATGATCGTGGCGAATACGGAGCGCACATAACTCGATTCGTTGTTGTTAGCCCAGAACTGCCGGTTGATGGGCGAAGCGAGCGCACCGCTGACCGCGATGATCATGAGCACCACGTTGTAGCGCGTGAAGTCTTCGGCCGACAGCAACTCGTGCGTCACTCGGAGCGCGATCAGGGAGACAATCGCCGTTGCGACCCGCAGAAAAGCCGACGTGCTGAACGATGCGGCTCTTCCGATCAGTCGCATCAGCGATCATCCTTCTTGCGGATGAACGTGAAGAAATGGGCGAATGATCCGTAGTCGGGACTATCGATGTCCTTGGCGAACGGGTTCGTTTCGTTGCCGGCCAGTTCCCAGCCCGGGAACCGCGCGGCCACATCGTCGACGACCATTCGATGGCGGATATGCGGCATGCGAGCGTCGTAGCTGGAAAAGTTGCTCGAATAGATCAGCACGTGAGCGCGCGATGCGTCGAACAGCCTGTCGAGATAGTCGTTGTAGACCTGATCCTCGATGAGGTGATAGATCACGTCCAGTGACAGCGCGCAGTCGTATTCGCTGGGTTCAGGACGCGCGATATAGTCGTCGAGCAGCAGGAATCTCCAGCCCGGACGCGCCAGCTTCTTCCGGCACGATTCGACGCAGTGCAGACTGATATCGACGCCCGTAAAGCGTTCGACAACGAGATGCGAGGCCTGGTTGCCATCGCCACAACCGAACTCGATCACCGACCCGATCCGATGAGTCGCGATGTACCGGTTGATGAAACTCGATTTGTACCTTGCGAGTGCCCCGTAGGACCCTTCGCCACTGTCGCCGCCGCCCGCATAGCGCGCGTTCCAGTACTGGTGCGAACTCTGGAACGCCACATCTTTCGCCACCATGGGTCGCAGTATCCGGACCAAGGGCATCAGCGGTGTACGTCGCAGGGTCCTCGCCACGAAGTGGCGAACGCGAAAATAGGCATTCATTCTGGTCCCCTCTGACGATTCGGCAGCCTTTTCGCAGTACCGGCCATTCTTTGCGACGGTCCGAGCTATCTTAAGGAACTTTGTAGCACTTCGGTCAACCCTGGGCCAGGTCGATAGTCAATCGGGCCACCTCGAGGATTTCGGTCAGCGGAATCGGCGGCGCGGCACCTGTCCGCACGGCATCCACGAATGCCCTGACACATGCATCCTGCCCCTTGTCCTGCTGGCGCAGATTCATTCGGTTGAAGCCGGGCCAACCGTAGCCCTGCAGTTTGCGGAAGTTGTCCAACTGCAGCACCGCGTTACCCGTGAATACCTCCAGACGTTCCTTCGGAAAGCCATTGTTGCCATTGGCAAAGTAGTGGACAGTGCCGATCGACCCGTCTTCGAACTCCATGCAGATCGTCACCGTATCGTGATTCCTCGAGCGCATCGACGACAGCCGGCATTCGGCAATGCTCGAGCCGGCCAGGAAGCGCAGCAGGTCGATGAAGTGGCAAGCCTCGCCCAGGATCCGGCCGCCGCCAACCTCGGGATCCTGTGTCCAATGATCGTCGGGGAGGGCACCGGCATTGACTGTCATGACGAACGCGCGCGGTATCCGCACACTCTGCAGTAGCTGCTGGATCTTCACCACCTGGGGCGCGAACCGGCGGTTGAAACCGACCATCAGAATGCGATCGCAACCGGTCATTGCGTGCTCGATACGGTCAAGCTCCTCGCGAGTCAGACACAACGGCTTTTCGACGAACGTGTGCTTCTCCGCCGCAAGCGCCTGCAGCGTCAGGCTTGCATGCGAATCGTGTCGTGTGGTGATGACTACCGCGTCGGTTCCGTCGTCGTGAAAGATCGACTCGGCATCCGTCGTCGTGCGCTCGAACCCGAACTTCCTGCCGGCATGTGCTCCGCTGACGCCACCGCTGGACGCCACGGTCCGAAAGCTCACTCCTGCGGCAGCTAGCGCTGGCAGCAGTACCCCCGTGGCGTAATTACCGGCACCGATCGCAGAAACCGACACAGCATCACCCTTTCGGGTGATCGGCGTGGGGTTCAGTGCGACGGTTCGTGCCGCTGAATCGACGGCTGCAAACTGCGTCGATCGGGGGTACGTGAGCAGAATGCCCAAAGATTCGGCGCCACCGGCCACGAGTTCATAGGCGTCATCCGCATCGTCTATGGCGAAGCGATGCGAGATCAATGGTTTTACATCGAGCCGCCCATCGCTCATCATGTCGAGCACTGCTTCGAAATTTCGTTGTTCGGTCCATCGCACGTAACCGACCGGATAGTCGTGTCCCTTGGCTTCGTATTCCGGATCGTACCGACCTGGTCCGTACGAGCAGGAAACCTGGAACGTCAGTTCCTTCTCGAAGAAGTCGGCACGAGACAGGTTCAGACCGGCCACGCCCACCAGCACGATGCGTCCGCGCTTTCGTGACATCTGTGCAGCCTGGTGCATGGGTTCATCGCTCTGCGTCGCAGCCGTGATCAGCACCGCGTCGACACCGCGCCCGCGCGAGAAAGCCATCGCCGCGGCTACCGGGTCCGCACCCGCTGACAGCGCCAATACGTCAGCGCCAAACGTGCGCGCCAGCGCTACCCGGGTCTCGTCGAAGTCGAGCGCCAGCACGCGGCAACCGTGTGCACGTAGCAGCTGGACCGTCATCAGGCCGATCAGGCCCAGGCCGACCACCACTACCGATTCACCGAGGGTCGGCGCCACGAGTCTTATGCCTTGCAGCGCGATTGCACCCAGGATAGTGAAGGCTGCTTCTTCATCGGAAACTTCGTCTGGCACCCGCGCGCACAGATTCTCGGGCGCACTCACGACCTCGGCGTGCATGCCATTGGAAGCAATACGGTCGCCTGTGTGGAACTGCTTGACGCCTGCGCCCACGGCCACGGCAACGCCGACATTGCAGTAGCCCAGTGGCAGCGGCTGGTCGAGTTTGTTGAATACCGACTCGATCGTCGTCGCAATGCCGTCGGTACGCATCTTCTGCAGCACGAGCCGAACCTTGTCGGGCTGCTGGCGAGCCTTGCTGACCCAGCCGCCCTTGCCGAACTCGACCAGCATTCTCTCGGTGCCTGCGGAGATTGCAGTGACGCTGGTGCTGATCGTGACGTGGCCATGCTGGGTAGCAGGAGCCGGAACGTCTTCACTCCATGTCTTGCCGGTTCGAAGCGATTGCAGAACTTGTTTCAAGGCAGGATTCCAATGTTTTGCGTCGACCCGCCCCACCGCATACGACAACTTCAGTTCACGTTTTGCTACGTTCGTGCGGCTGACGTCGGGTGCTGAATTCAGCAGGCGATTCCCAGTGACGCAAGTGGGAAACTTTCAATGCCACGTTGGCTGAGATACTCTCACAAACGCAGAACCCGCCCGCCCCGGTCGATTGGCGCCAATCACACGAGACAGTGCCATACCGCAAGCATGGGTCGCCCTTCTGAAGCGCGTATTGCGCAGCGGCGGCGATTCCAGGTTCCACGACTAGAACTCGAGATATCGAAGGCACGGAGGGGAAAATGATGAAGGTTCTCATCGACGGACGAATCGACACCCGTCGGTTCCGTCGAAGCATGCGTGGCACACTTCTCGGCGTATTGTCTTGTTTCGTCTGCGCGGATGTCATGGCAGGCACAGCAATTCAGTCAGCAAGTGGCAAAACTGCCGACATTACAAGCGTCGGCGCACAGCAACTGCTCACCCACGATCGCCTTTTCGAACGGAACAAGGGGCAGGCCGACCCGGCCGTTCGATATCGATCTCGCAGTCGAGACGACACAGTCGATTTGACTCACCAAGGCGCCGTGATCGGCTTGCATGCCGACGAACCTTTCGAACGCCCATCTTCGTTGCGCCAAGCATCGTCGTCTGGCGAATTCGCAAAAGGCGAGAAACAACGTTTGCGGTTGGAGATCATTCCGCTCACCGGTGCCAGCCTGAACGCTTCATGGTCACATGACGGAACGGGTGTGCAAGAGTGGTGGGTGTACGCAGGCAGTGGACCAGGCACGAGCGATTTGTTCAACGGTGGAACGCTCGGCACCGCAACGTCGGCAACGGCTTCGAACCTTCCAGCTGACGGCTCGATGGTCCATCTGCCGCTCTGGCATCTGACGGGTTCGATCTGGCAATACGAGAGCCATTCGAATACGAGCAATCAGTAGCTCGGTAGTCAAGCGGGAAATGCATCGCGCGAAGGCGGTTTCTCAGATTCGCTCTCGTCAGCTGCGTTCGTTGGTGTGGAGGCACCTTCGTGCGTGGTTCAACCAGACGTCGATTGTCGTTACCGGTGATGCCTGATCGTTGGGCAAACGACAGGTTCGTTGTCGATACCGAATGCGAATCGGCGTCGACATTCGTGGCCATTGGTGCGGCAGCGTATCGATACGTTTATTTGTGGACGTCGGCATGCGCTGTGTAACTCGTTGGCGAAGCAAACGACACTTACGACAGGGGAAATCCTTGAAAGCTGATTCGAAAATTGCCGTGGCGCGCATGCTGCCATTGAGCATTGCCATTGCACTGACATTGGCTGCATGTGGAAGCGACGAAGGTGAAGGTGTCGTCTCATCGACGCCTGCGGCATCGACGCCTGAAGTAGCGCCCACGCCTTCCAACGCATCGGCTACGCCACCGCCGTCGACACCCCCGGCAGAATCGGCGCCTGCTGTTCCTCCGTCGGAGCAACGTCCGGATTCACCAGGTCCGCCGTCAGCGCCTGGTGCGAGTCAGCCTCCTCCTGGGAGTCAGTCCGCCTCACCCGGCCAGCCCGCGGCGCCGGGTCAGCCCACGTCGCCGGGTCAGCCCACGACGTCGCCCGGGCAGCCTGCGACGTCACCCGGTCAGCCCACGACGTCACCAGGGCAGCCTGCGACGTCGCCCGGGCAGCCTACGACGTCACCCGGGCAACCCACGTCGCCGGGTCAGCCTACGACGTCGCCCGGGCAACCCACGTCGCCGGGTCAATCTGCGACGTCCCCCGGGCAGCCCACATCGCCGGGTCAACCTACCAATCCCGGTCCTGGCACGCCACCGGGACCTGGCGTGTCGCCATCGCCGGGAACCGGTGTTTCGCCTCCCGGATCATCGCCCGCGACGCCACCAGCTTCTCCCGAACTGGTTCTGGACCCGGTGACCGTGGTCTCCGGCTCGTGTGCGCCGAACGAATACGTGATGCGAATCGGCGTTGCCGATGACTCGAATGCGATCGCGAGTTCAGCCCGTCATCTTGCGAGCCTGATCAATGCCCGGCTGGACGGCCGATATTGCATGCAGGTACAAGCGGGAAGCCAGTTCGGCAGCGCGGATGTACTGCAGCAGCTTGGCAGCCTCAATGGTGCCGAGTTCGCCGTACCGTTTCATTCCGCATTGACCCGGACACAGCCGCAACTGCGGGTATTCGACATGCCGTTCATCTTTCGGGATGACGCAGCGCTCGATTCGTTTCTCCGCAGCGACCTGGCGCGCAGGGCGCTACTACAGAATCTGTCGGTCGATTCGGTGACGCCGCTCGAGTACTTTCGAGTCCCGATGACTCAGCTTGCGACGAGCAGATCGTTGACGTCGCCGATGAATCTCGGTGGGTTGAATATTCGCACGTCTTCGCCAAAATCGACCGATACGGATCGCTTCTTCCAACTGTTCGGAGCGACTGCGATCGAATTGCCGGTTGCCGATTTGAGTTCGGCGCTACAGTCTGGCGTCGTCCATGGCGTCGAAATGCCCGTAACCGATATGGCGGGCTCCGCGTTTCAGAATCGTATCGGCAACGTGACGCGAACCAATCATCTCGCCCCGGTTCGTCTGTTACTAGCGTCGACCACGTTCTGGCAAGGTCTACCCACTGATATCCGCGACGTGCTGATCGAATTGATCGAGCAGGTGCGTGCATCCGACTGGGCTCGAACGACTCAGAACGATGTGACTGCGACTGACACCTTGTCGGTCGGTGGCACCGGCATTGCGGACCTTACAGGATCGCAGTGGCTGGATTGGCATCGGATCGTTCGAACGATCTGGCTGGAAGCCGGTGGGTTCGTCCCGGCGGCGTACGTGAACGCGGCACTGTCGGCAGGCGGTGCCGATTCGTCAATCCTGTTGCTGGACTCGTCGACCCCAACGCCAACGCCAACGCC
>JBGSTN010000713.1:0-16066 GCA_041736455.1 Burkholderiaceae bacterium
CCGATCTCGACGTACTGGCACTGATCGCCTCGCGCGAACCGGACCTCATCGCACGCTTCGGTGGCCACGCGATGGCGGCAGGCCTGAGTCTCGCCAGCGCGATGCTGCCCCGGTTTCGCGATGCGTTCGAGACGGCCGTTCACGACCTGGCCGATCCGGAAGCATTCGTCCGGGAGATCCTGGTCGACTGCCCGTTGACCGCACCCGACATCGACCTTTCCTTGGCGCGCCTGCTGGACGCGCAGATCTGGGGCCAGGGCTTCGCCCCGCCGCTGTTCTGCAACACGTTCGACGTCACGCGACAGCGACTCGTCGGCAAGGGTCACCTCAAACTCGACCTGCGACTGGACGGCCGGCCCTTCAATGCGATCTGGTTCAATCACGCGCAGCCGCTGGATGCCCGTGCCCACCTCGCGTATTCGATCCAGACCCAGGAATTCCGTGGTCTGGTCGAATTGCAGTTGATCGTCCAGGACCAGGTGGTCGCGATCTGAAGGTTTCCTGGCGCGCAGGCGATTCCCGCCGCGAATCCCGGCAACGCTGCCGCAACGGAATGCCAGTCCTCGCGTCGCGATTGCGCCGATGTTACCGGCGTCGCACGCTACAATCGCCGGCTACCGCCGACTGCCATCGATCATAAAGCCGTCATCTCCCGCCAACTTCGCTTCTCACGGACCCAAGCATGGAAGCCGAACGCCTCAACGCCATTCTCGCCAACATCGAAGATCTGCAGCAGCGCGTGCATGATCTCCGGGGGTATCTTTGACTTCGATCTGAAGTCCGATCGCCTCGAGGAAGTCAACAAGCTGCTCGAGCAGCCCGATGTGTGGGAGGACCCCAAACGCGCGCAGGAGCTCGGACGAGAGCAGCGCCTGCTCACGTCGGTGGTCGACAAACTGACGAAGGCCCAGGCAAGTCTTGCCGACGCCGCCGATCTCTTCGAGATGGCGCGCGCCGAGCGCGACGACGCGACGCTCGAGGCGATAGACGCGGACGCCCAGAAGGTCGGCGGCATCGTCGAAGAGCTCGAATTCCGCCGCATGTTCTCGAACCCTGCCGATCCCAACAACTGCTTCATCGAGATCCAGTCCGGCGCCGGAGGGACCGAAGCGCAGGACTGGGCCGCGATGCTGCTGCGCCAGTATCTGCGCTACTGCGAACGCAAGGAGTTCACGGCGGAGGTCCTGGAGGAATCCGAGGGCGAGATCGCGGGCATCAAGAGCGCGACGATCAAGGTCTCGGGTGACTATGCCTACGGCCATCTGCGCAGCGAGGCCGGCATCCACCGACTGGTTCGCAAGTCGCCATTCGATGCCTCCGGGGGCCGCCATACGTCGTTCGCGTCGCTGTTCGTCTATCCGGAGGTCGACGACTCGATCGATATCGAGATCAATCCCGCCGACCTGCGCATCGACGTCTATCGCGCGTCGGGCGCAGGCGGGCAGCACGTGAACCGTACCGAGTCGGCCGTCCGCATCACGCACAACCCGACCGGCATCGTCGTGCAGTGCCAGAACGATCGCTCGCAGCACCGCAACAAGGACGAAGCGATGTCGATGCTGCGTGCGCGCCTCTACGAACACGAGATGCGATTGCGCCAGGCCGAACAGGACAAGGTCGAGGCCGGCAAGACCGACATCGGCTGGGGTCATCAGATCCGGTCCTACGTGCTCGATCAGTCACGCATCAAGGACCTGCGAACCAACGTCGAGATCAGCAACACGCGGGCCGTGCTCGACGGCGATCTCGATCCGTTCATCTCCGAAAGTCTGAAGCAGGGAATCCAATGAACCGGGCCGCGCAACCTCCGGACAACGTACCGGCCGACGGCGATTCCCCCGCACCTGCCGCAAACGGTACGGGCGCCGTTGCGGAGACCGGCACATCGACCGCCGATGCCTGGGACGACAATCAGATCATCGTCGAGCGACGCGCCAAGCTTGCAGCGTTGCGCGCGGCAGGCCCCGCCTTCCCCAACGACGTGCATCCGACGGATCTTGCCGCCTCCCTGCACGAGCAATACGGGCAGCGTTCGCGCGAGGAACTCGCTGCAGAATCGATCGCGGTGTCGCTGTCCGGCCGCATGATGCTCAAGCGTGTGCAGGGCAAGGCGAGCTTCGCTACGCTGCAGGATCGGTCCGGGCGCATCCAGATCTATCTCAACGACGATGGTGTCGGCGCGGAGTCTCATGCCCGATTCAAGCATTGGGATCTCGGCGACATCGTCTCGGTCGAGGGTGAGGTCTTCAAGACGATGCGTGACGAACTCTCGGTGCGCGCCCGCCAGGTCAGGCTGGTCACAAAGAGCCTGCGGCCGCTGCCCGACAAGTTCCATGGCCTGGCCGACCAGGAAGTCCGTTACCGCCAGCGCTATGTCGACCTGATCGTCAATGACGCGGCCCGCGCGACGTTCGAACTGCGCAGCCGTGCCGTGCAATCGCTGCGCGAGTTCATGACGGCGCATCGGTTTCTCGAGGTCGAGACACCGATGCTGCACCCGATTCCGGGCGGCGCCACGGCCAGGCCGTTCAGTACCCGACACAACGCGCTCGACCAGGAAATGTTCCTGCGCATCGCACCCGAACTCTATCTGAAGCGACTGCTCGTCGGCGGCTTCGACCGGGTGTTCGAGATCAATCGCAGTTTCCGCAACGAGGGCATCAGCCCACGGCACAATCCCGAATTCACGATGATGGAGTTCTACGCCGCCTACACCGACTATCGGTGGAACATGGACTTCACGGAGGCAGCGTTGCGTCATGTCGCGACGAATACGCTCGGCTCCACCCTGGTCGAATACCAGGGGAACACGATCGACCTGGGCGTTCCGTTCGCCCGCATGACGATTGCTCAGGCGATCGTCGCGCACGCACCCGCTCTGGCACACGGGCCCATCGATGATCGCGACTGGTTGCGCGAGCAATTGCGTGCTCTGCATGTCGATCTGACCGAAGCACCATTGCGCGACGCTGGTATCGGCGGCCTGCAGCTCGCCCTGTTCGAGGAAGTCGCGGAAGCCAGACTCGTGCAGCCGACCTTCATCATCGATTACCCGATCGAGGTCTCGCCCCTGGCTCGCGCATCGGACCATGATCCGCTGGTCACGGAGCGCTTCGAACTGTTCATCGCCGGGCGCGAAACCGCCAACGGCTTCTCGGAACTCAACGATCCCGAGGACCAGGCGGCCCGGTTCCGCGCGCAGGTGCTGGCCAAGGAAGCAGGCGACGACGAAGCGATGTACTACGATGCCGACTACATTCGTGCGCTCGAATTCGGCATGCCGCCTGCCAGCGGTTGCGGCATCGGTATCGATCGGCTGGTCATGTTGCTGACCGACAGCGCCAGCATCCGCGACGTGATCCTGTTTCCGGCCTTGCGGCGCGAGAAGGACTGATCACCGCCATGCATCTGGTTGCGCGCTGCTACGACGCGATAGAACTGCAACTGCTGCGCACCGAACTCGAATCGCGCGGTATCCGCGTGCACGTTTCCGACGAATTCACGTTCGCGATTCCGGGCATGCCCGGCGCCGAGCAACCGCGCGGCCTTTGGGTCGCACTCGATGAGGACCTGCTGCCGGCACGACGCGTGGTGTCCGATCTGATCGGCAGCGACAGGCTCGTTCCGGACGACGGGCACGCGGATGACCGTTGACCAGCGTCCGTCACACCGCGTCGTCAATCAACCTACGCAGTCGACCAATCGGGGCATGATCGCCGCGGCAGCCGCCTTTCTGATCTGGGGCATGTATCCGGTCTTCTTCCGTCAGATCGCGCACGTGCCTGCCGCCGAGATCCTCGCCTGGCGAATCGTCTTCTCTTGTGTGATCCTGCTCGTTCCGTTCCTGGCCAGCCGCCGGCTCAACGCGCCCTGGGCACTGCTGCGTCAACCGCGCAGGCTGCTCGCCGTGGTGGCCGCGGCCTTCTTCCTGAGCCTCAACTGGTTCGTCTTCATCTACGCGGTCAACAGTGGCCAGATCCTGCAGGCAAGCCTGGGCTATTTCCTGAACCCGATGCTGGTCAGCCTGGTCGGCGTCGTCTTCTTTAGCGAGCGCCTGCAATGGCTCAAGAAACTGTCGGTCGCCGTGGCGATGGGCGGGATGTTGCTCACCTTCGTCGTCGCCAACGTGGTGCCCGTGCTGGCGCTGGTCATGGCGTGTTCGTTCGCGATCTATGCGGTCATCCGCAAGGTCTCGCCGCTGGACAGCAGCAGCGGGCTGCTCTTCGAGACACTCGTGCTGGTACCGGTGGCGATCGGGTGGTTGATCTGGAACGACACAGGCCTGGGCCAATACGACCTCACCACCGTTTTCTGGCTGGCCGGATCGGGCGTGATGACACTCGTACCGTTGCTGGCCGCGATCTTCGCTGCGCAACGCATTCCGTTGAGCACGTTCGGCCTCTTCCAGTACATCTCGCCGACCATGCAGCTGCTCATCGCGGTACTCGTTTACGGCGAAAGCATGGACCTCGCGCGCAGCATTGCGTTCACGACCACGCTGCTGGCGGTTGTTCTGTTCGTGGCGGGAGCGATCGCCGAACGACGCAGTCAGGCAACCGCTCGCTTGAGCACCTGATCCACGAAAGGCAACATCTCGCGTTCGGGCTGAACGAAGCGATCGCGGTCCAGGGCGAGCAGTTCGCAACGCCGCTGGTAGATCTCGGCGTGCGTCAGGCCGCTCAGCAGCTTGTAAAGCGTCGACTCGAGCGGATCGCCGACCAGCCATCCCGCGCTGCGTGATTCGACCCAGCGTCCCGTTTCGGAGTCACCCGGCGCGATGGGCGGAACGCCGAAATAGCCGCCTTCATAGACGCGGTTGGGCAGCAGCCAGCGCGAGTTGAACTTCGCGTCGTGAAAGTCGCCCGACCAGATCACATCGATCTCGCCATAGATCTTCGCGAGATCGTCGGGATAGTGATAACGGCCGCGATACTGCAGGTTGGACAATCCCTGCACGCGCTCGGGAAATTCGGGGACGTCGAAAAGGCTCGGATATCCGTAGAGAACGACGCGGACACGATCGGGCAGCCGCGCCGCCATTTCGCGCAGCAGTTGCAGAGAACGACGGCAGCGAAGATTGCCGAACCAGCCGATCACGATGGGTTCGCTGTCGTCCTTGCAGATGCCAGGTGCCGGTCGCCCGTCCGGAACCGAGCCCGGCGGCAACCGGTTCTCGATGATGCTGGCACGGTAATGATGGCGATGATGGACGTCGAAATATTCTCGAATGAAACCGGGTGAACTGACGATGACGCGCTCGGAGGCCTGCAGCAGGCGTCGTTCGACGTTGCGCATCGCCAGCCCGACGACGTCGGTACGCGTCATCAGGTGATGAATGTCGAGGCACTCGTAGATCAACGGAACCCGCGACCGGATCGACTTCCGGGTCATCTGAGCGAGAATCAGCATGTCGAGATTGCGGGCGATGAACAGGTCCGCATCGCGCAATGCCGCGCGCTGCGGTTGCAGTCGCGCAAAGGCCTTGCCGACACTGGCGACTCGCTGGCGCATGTCGCCGTCGAAGGTCTGGCCGAGATCGAAATTGTCCCAGGCCCGTGGCGCGTCGGGTCCGCGACGCATTGTGTAGCCACGCACGCGCGCACCGGTCGACTGCAGGGAACCAATGCGTCGCTTGACCGCCGCATCCAGTGCGTTATGTCCGAAAAATGCAATATTGGTTGTCAATCCCCGCCCCGATTCATGCCGCCTTCCACACGGCACACGGGCGCGATACTGTCACGAACGGGAAATTGAAAATGTGAGGAATTTCAAATCGTCAACGCGGCCCATTGCAGGTCGGGTCGCGATTTTCGCCCGATTTTCCATGATTCTGATCTCGATCGCTGCGACGAAGCACCATTGTGCCCAATGACGGGGCGCGCTACCCACCATCCAGCTTGATAAACCGCATGGCGGAATTCTTGGGGCTGCTCGTGTCGGTAAATCATCCAGCAATCATTAACATTCGCTTTCATAAAAAGCAGGGGAATGTTGCCACCCGAGCAAGAGCCGCGGACTCATGCCGCCTCGTCTATCCAGGCCTGTTGAATCGCCTCGAGCACGCGTTCGTTCGAACGGTTCGGGTCATCGGCGAAGTCCGGCAACGCCAATATCCAGGCGTGCAGATCTGTGAATCGCAGTCTTGCCGGATCGGTATCGGGATACTTCTCGGCCAGTGCAATCGCGATGTCCTGCACATCAGTCCATTTCATCAATGTTCCTCGCGGGCGTGATTGATCGTGTAGCGCGGTATTTCTATGACGAGGTCGTCTTCGGTCATCACCACCTGGCATGACAGCCGCGATTGCGCGCTCAGTCCCCACGCCTTGTCGAGCATGTCGTCTTCATCTTCGGACGATTCGGCGAGGCAATCGAAGCCCTCCCGGACGATCACGTGACAGGTCGTGCATGCCAGCGACATCTCGCACGCGTGTTCGATGGCGATGCCCTCCTCCAGTAATGCCTTGCAGAGCATGGCTCCAGGCTCGACCTGAAAGCTCTTGCCTTCGGGACAGAGTTGCTGATGCGGCAGAACGCGTACGGTTGGCATGACGTCAGGATTTCGGTGTCGTTGGAGTCGTCCGCAGCGGGCAGGATTCGCGCCAGGCAGCGGGGACGGCGTGCACACTGCGCGCAGCGATCGGATCGCGCGGAATGCGTGTTCAGACCTCGTTGATCGAGCGACCGGAAAGCGCACGCGCCATGGCACGATCCATGCGCTTGGCCGCAAAGGCTTCCGAGCCTTGGGAAACGGCGGCCAGGGCCTGCCTGATCGCCTTGATATCGGACTGAGACCGTGTTGTTTCGAGCCGGGCGCACAGTGCATCGAGCGCCGCCCTCTCCTCGACCGACAGCAGGTCCCCGTCATGGCCGATCGCGGACCGGATCGCTTCGAGCATTCTTTCTGCCTCGACCTGCTGTTCACGAAGCGCACGCGCTTCCATGTCATGCCCGGCAGAGGCAAATGCACCCTGAAGCATCGTGGCGATCTCGCCGTCGGTCAGGCCATAGGATGGCTTGACGGTGACCTGCGCCTTGACGCCGCTGGTCACCTCGCGCGCAGATACCGACAGAAGACCATCCGCATCGACCTGGAAGATCACTTCGATGCGGGCGGCGCCGGCGGTCATCGGCGGAATGCCACGCAGTTCGAAGCGAGCGAGCGAGCGGCAATCGCTCACGAGTTCGCGTTCTCCCTGCACGACATGGATGGCCATCGCCGTCTGACCATCCTTGTGGGTGGTGAACTGCTGCGCGCGCGCGACCGGAATCGTGGCGTTGCGCGGAATGACCCGTTCTACCAGGCCGCCCATCGTCTCGAGACCGAGCGACAGCGGAATCACGTCGAGCAGCAGCCAGTCTTCCTGTCCCGCCTTGTTGCCCGCGAGAAGATTCGCCTGCCGCGCAGCGCCGATCGCGACGACCTGGTCGGGATCGATGTTGTCGAGCGGCTCGCTGCCGAACAGTGTCCGGACGACTTCGCGCACCTGTGGCATCCGCGTAGCGCCGCCGACCAGCACGACCCCCTTGATGTCGACCGGTTTGAGGCTGGCATCGTCCAGCGCCTGGCGGCACGCCGCGATCGTACGTCGCAACAGCGGGCGAGACAGTTCTTCGAAGGCGAGCCGCGTCAGCCGGCGTTCGATTGCGCGACTATTCGACAGGGTGACTTCGAACGTCACTTCATCGACACTGGACAGCGACTCCTTCGTGCGACGCGCGACGTCTCGCAGCCGGCGCCAGTCGGCAGCGTCCAGCGTCGTTGCTTCAACCGCGCCGCATATTGCCCAATTGACGATGAGCTCATCGAAATCATCCCCACCGAGCGCTGAATCACCTCCGGTCGCAATGACCTCGAATACACCCTTGCTCAATCGAAGGATGGAAATGTCGAAAGTGCCGCCGCCCAGATCGTAGATCGCAAAGGTACCCTCACTGTCGTTGTCGAGCCCGTAAGCGATCGCGGCCGCCGTCGGCTCGTTGAGCAGACGGTAGACATGCAGCCCCGCAAGCGCGGCGGCATCGCGCGTCGCCTGCCGCTGTGCGTCGTCGAAGTAGGCAGGAACGGTAATGACGACGCCCGTCAGCCCATCGCCCAGCGACTTTTCGGCTCGTTCGCGCAACACTCGCAGGATTTCCGCCGACACCTGGACTGGCGACTTCTCACCCTGAACGGTGCGAAGCCTGATCATGCCGGACTCGGCAACCACGTCGTAGGCGTTTGCCATCTCGCCGACTTCCTCGCCACCACGGCCCATGAGTCGCTTGACGGATACGATGGTATTGGACGGATCGTCGACCGTATGCGCGAGCGCATCGGCACCAACGAGAACCGTGCCGTCCGCCAGGAACCGGACGACCGACGGCAGCAGCACACGTCCCGCGAGATCAGGCAGCACTGCCACCGATCCGGAGCGAACCGAAGCAACCAGCGAATGAGTGGTCCCCAGATCGATGCCTGCCGCCAAACGGTGTCGATGGGGCTCGGTCGACTCCCCGGGCTCCGATATCTGCAACAACGCCAACCCGCTCTCCTATCCTGTCATCGCCTGACTGACTGCGCGCAGTTGAGTCGCGAAGCGGTCGATGAACATGTATTGACGCACGAGCAGCGCGGCTGCCGGGAAATCCTTCTGAACATCGATCAACTGCTGCAACTTCTTCTGCAACTCGATGCGTTCCGCAGTCGTACGATCGAGCAGCGCGGTGACCGCCCCGCCGTCACCGCCCTCCTGAGCCTCATCGAGCGCTTCACGCCATGTCATCTGTTCCATCAGAAATTCAGGTGCCATCGCAGTATTGTCGTCCGCACCGATCCGACAGCCATTGATCTCGCACAAATAAGCTGCGCGAGACAGAGGGTCGGCCAGCGTTCGATGCGCCTCGTTCGCCTGCGCGGCGAGTTGCATCGCGTATCGACGCTCAGCCTCGCCGGCATTGACGAAACGATCGGGGTGCACTGCGGACTGGACTCGCCGGAATGACTGCTCGAGCGCTTTCGTATCGAGATCGAAAGCAGGTTCCAGCGAAAAGAACTCGAAATGATTCCGGCGCAGCGCTTCCAGGTCAGACGTTGAATGATTCACCACACCCGCATTCGCTCTTCACGTTCGGGTTGCGGAACTTGAAACCTTCGTTCAAACCTTCGCGCCCAAAATCCAGTTCGGTCCCGTCGATATACGGCATGCTCTTGGGATCGACGTACAGCGCGATCCCATGGCTCTCGAACTGCTCGTCCTCGGGATTCACCGTATCGGCAAACTCGAGCTTGTACGCCAGGCCCGAGCAGCCGGTCGTTCTCACACCAAGCCTGATGCCAACGCCCTTGCCCCGCTTGCGCAAGTATTCGCTGACATGCCTTGCCGCCGCATCGGTCAGAGTCACCGCCATCTTCATGCCGCCTTCCGTTTGCCTTGCAGTTCGTCTGCGGCAACATGACGACCTTTGTAGTCCGCAATTGCTGCCTTGATCGCGTCTTCGGCAAGGATCGAACAGTGGATCTTCACAGGCGGAAGTGCCAATTCCTCGGCGATCACCGTGTTCTTCAGCGTCGCGGCTTCGTCGAGCGACTTGCCCTTGACCCATTCAGTGACGAGTGACGACGAGGCAATCGCCGAACCGCATCCGTAGGTCTTGAAACGGGCATCCTCGATGATCCCCTGGGCGTTGACCTTGATCTGCAACTTCATCACATCGCCACAGGCGGGCGCGCCGACCATGCCGGTGCCGATCGAGGGATCGCCTTTGTCGAATGCCCCGACATTGCGCGGGTTTTCGTAGTGATCGATAACCTTTTCACTGTAAGCCATTAAAAATACTCCTTTGATTCGTCAGTGTGCAGCCCACTGCACGCTGTTGATATCGACGCCGTCCTGGACCATTTCCCAGAGGGGTGACATGTCGCGCAATTTGGCGACCTTGGCCTTCAGCAGGTCGATCGTGAAATTGATCTCTTCCTCGGTGGTGAAACGGCCGACCGAGAAGCGAATCGAACTGTGCGCCAACTCGTCGCTGCGACCGAGCGCCCGAAGTACGTAAGAGGGTTCCAGGCTCGCTGACGTGCACGCCGAGCCGCTGGAAACGGCAATGTCCTTGATGGCCATCAGCAGAGACTCGCCTTCGACGTAGTTGAAACTGACGTTGAGATTATGCGGGACCCGCTGCTCCATCGACCCATTGACGACCACTTCGTCGATTTCGCTCAAACCTTTCCAGAGCTTGTCGCGCAGCATGCGAATACGCTCGTTCTCGGACGCCATTTCTTCCTTGGCGATCCGAAACGCCGTTCCCATGCCGACGATCTGATGGGTCGGCAACGTGCCAGAACGCATGCCACGTTCGTGGCCTCCGCCATGGATCTGCGCTTCGAGACGCACGCGGGGTTTGCGTCGAACGTACAGCGCACCCACCCCTTTTGGGCCATAGGTCTTGTGAGCGCAAAGGGACATCAGATCGATTTCCAGGGACTGGAGGTCGATGGGCATCTTCCCGGTTGCCTGGGCAGCATCGACGTGAAAGACGATCTTGCGCGACCGCAACAACTTGCCGAAGGCGGCAACATCCTGGATCACGCCGATCTCGTTGTTGACGAGCAGGATCGAGACCAGAATGGTGTCGTCACGCAGCGCGGCTTCGAGCTGCGCCGGCGAGATCAACCCTTCGTCGTCGACATCGAGGTACGAAACCTCGAACCCTTCGCGCTCGAGTTCGCGCATCGTGTCGAGCGTCGCCTTGTGCTCGGTACGCAACGTGATCAGGTGCCGCCCTTTGTCCTTGTAGAAATGGGCAGCACCCTTGAGCGCCAGGTTGGTCGATTCAGTGGCGCCGGAGGTCCAGACCAGCTCGCGCGGATCGCAATTGATCAGGTCCGCGACCTCCTGCCGCGCGTTCTCGACCGCCTTCTCGGCGACCCAGCCGAACGAATGGCTACGCGATGCCGGATTACCGAACTGCTCCCTCAGGAACGGGATCATGGCATCGACCACGCGCGGATCGACCGGCGTCGTCGCCGAATAGTCGAGATAAATGGGCAAGTTCAGACTCATGAAGCTCTCTGCATGTCGAATGGATTCAAACCGGCAATGTTCAACTACTGCACATGACGACCAGACCGCAATTACAAGGTCGTCAGCCGCCCATTGTCCAGCTTGATCTCCTGCAACGTCGACGTCGGGAATTCCAAGGCGGCACGATGCTCCTTGATCACCGAGATATCGCGGGGCTGTGTTCGGCCGAGACGCTCTTTCTGACCATCGACCAGACTGTACAAGGACACCGAATCGAGATACTCGATCATCTTCTTGGTCAGGGTGCTCCACAACTCGTGCGTCATGCAGGGGCCTTCAGGCTCGTTGCAGTTGCCCTTGCCGCCGCAATTGGTCGCGTCGAGTGGTTCATCGACGGCGAAGATGATGTCCGCAACCGTAATGTCCTTGGCGCTGCGGGCGAGCGTGTATCCGCCGCCAGGGCCCCTTGTGCTGTCGACGAGCTCGTTGCGGCGAAGACGCCCGAACAACTGCTCGAGATAGGAGAGTGAAATCTTCTGACGTTGACTGATGCCAGCAAGGGTGACGGGACCATGATGCTCGCGCATGGCGAGATCGATCATGGCGGTAACGGCGAAGCGGCCTTTAGTCGTGAGTCTCATGGTGCGTTTCCTCTATCGGATACCTGAGCAATGGACTCGACTATAGCACAAAGCCTACTAAATCAGTCGAGCTTTATCCAAAGACCTCCACGGTCTTTGACCAGAACAAAAGACTACACAATTGCGGACTACTCGACCAGTCGTTTTTTCCGTGACCAAGGCGTCATAAAGACTGACGGTTTTGTCCGGGAAAGCATTCAAAATCAATGATTTCAAGGACTTGCAATCCGAGTGGCGAATGTCGTATCGTCAAGCCACCCAGGCTTGGTTATCACATAAAGAAAAAAGCGCTCGGAAGCGCTTTTCGGAAGAACGAATTCGAGCCGCTTCAGGCAGCGGCGACCTGAGTAGCGCGGCGCTTGGCCACTTCCAGCAAGCCTTGACACGCGTCTTCGATGTAATCCAGAACCTGTTCGAAACCACCTTGCCCGCCGTAATAAGGATCGGGGATGATCGCCGACTCGTGATCGGAAGCAAAGCGCATCAGCAACTGCATCTTGTGCTGACCCTGACGCGGTGCGATGTTCTGCAGCAGCGCGAGATTGTCCCAATCCATGGCCAGGATCAGGTCGAAATCGTCGAACGACTCGGGGTCGACTTTCCGAGCCGTCAGATCGGCGATCGAATAGCCACGCTTCTCGACGGCGGCCTGTGCACGCTTGTCCGGTGCCTCACCCTCGTGAAACGCATGTGTGCCGGCAGACGCAACGGTCACCACATCCTGAAGACCGGCCTGCGCCACCATATGCCTGAATACTCCTTCTGCCATCGGCGAGCGACAGATATTGCCCATGCAAACGAACAACACGCGCGTGTGCATGGCAATGCTGATCGGCTCTCTTTTTCCCATTTGGCTCTTCCTGCTGAGATAGGTTGATCGAATAGTTGAAATTTGAAACTCGTAGAGAAATGAATTAGGTGCTGCAAGCCACCCGCATGGATGGGCCAGATCGACGAGAGACCGTCAGGCGCTGTCCGGAGCCCTCATCAGGCCGCCTTGTCCGACACGAACGGAATGATGTTGTCGGTCCCCGGTGCGCCGAATGCCTGTTCACGAAGCCGGGCCAGCTGATCGCGCGCCTGGGCAGCTTTCTCGAATTCGAGATTTCGCGCGTGCTCGAGCATCTGCTTTTCCAGACGCTTGATTTCGCGTGACAAGCCTTTTTCACCCAACGCTTCGACCTGGACCGCGGCTCGTTCGATTTCGCGCTTGGATTTGTCGGACTTGCTGTCATATACCCCGTCGATCAGGTCTCTGACAGCTTTCGCGACACCGCGCGGAACGATGCCGTGCGCTGCATTGAACGACTCCTGAATCTGGCGGCGCCGATTCGTTTCGTCAAGCGCTTTTCTGATCGAATCGGTTTCTTTGTCCGCATATAGAACGGCCGTACCATTGATATGTCGTGCGGCACGGCCGATCGTCTGAATGAGGCTTCGCTCGCTGCGCAGGAACCCTTCCTTGTCAGCGTCAAGGATTGCGACGAGCGAGACTTCCGGAATGTCAAGACCTTCGCGCAACAGGTTGATGCCGACCAGCACATCGAAGGTGCCCAGGCGCAGGTCTCGAATGATCTCGACGCGTTCGACCGTATCGATATCGGAGTGCAGATAACGCACCTTCACGCCGTGATCGGACAGGTAGTCGGTCAGGTCTTCGGCCATCCGCTTCGTCAGCGTCGTCACGAGTACGCGGTCACCCGCAGCCACCCGCAAGCTGATTTCCGACAGCAGGTCATCGACCTGGGTTGCCGCCGGCCGCACGATGATCTGCGGGTCGACCAGGCCGGTCGGTCGCGCAAGTTGTTCGACGACCTGGCCGGAACGAGTCCTTTCGTACTCGGCGGGCGTGGCCGACACGAACACCGCCTGGCGCATCTTCTTCTCGTATTCCTCGAACTTGAGCGGGCGGTTGTCGAGCGCCGACGGCAGCCTGAAGCCATACTCGACGAGCGTTTCCTTGCGCGATCGGTCGCCGCGATACATGCCGTTGAGCTGGCCGATCATCACGTGACTCTCGTCGAGGATCATCAACGCGTCGTCCGGCAGGTAATCGACCAGCGTAGGGGGCGCTTCGCCCGGCGCAGCCCCGGAGAAATGACGCGAGTAGTTCTCGATGCCCTTGCAGAATCCCAGTTCCTGCAGCATTTCGAGATCGAACCGGGTGCGCTGCTCAAGCCGCTGGGCTTCGACATACTTTCCGTTCGCATTGAATTCGGCCAGGCGGGGCGTCAGCTCCGCCTTGATCGTCTCGATGGCCTGCATCACCCGCGCGCGAGGCGTCACGTAGTGCGACGACGGATAGACGGTGAAGCGAGGAATCTTCTGCCTGATGCGCCCGGTCAGCGGATCGAACAGTTGCAGGCTCTCGATTTCATCATCGAACAATTCGACCCGGATCGCCAGCTCCGCATGTTCGGACGGAAAGATGTCGATCTGGTCGCCGCGCACGCGGAACGTACCGCGCGAGAACTCGGTCTCATTGCGCTTGTACTGCATCGACACCAGTCGCTGCAGGATATCGCGCTGGCCCAGCTTGTCGCCGGTACGCAGCGTCATCACCATCGCGTGGTAGTCGGCCGGATTGCCGATGCCATAGATGCAGGAGACGGTCGCCACGATCACCGTGTCGGGCCGCTCCAGCATGGATTTGGTCGCAGACAGGCGCATCTGCTCGATATGCTCGTTGATCGACGAATCTTTCTCGATGAACAGATCGCGTTGCGGAACATAGGCTTCCGGCTGGTAGTAGTCGTAATACGAAACGAAATACTCGACCGCATTCCTCGGGAAGAATTCGCGAAACTCGGCATAGAGTTGCGCCGCCAGGGTCTTGTTAGGTGCCAGCACGAGGGCGGGCCTGCCGATCCGGGCAATCACGTTCGCCATCGTGAAGGTCTTGCCGGATCCGGTCACGCCGAGCAGGGTCTGGAAGCTCAGACCGTCTTCGATGCCTGCAACCAGCGCATCGATCGCCTGCGGCTGGTCGCCTGCCGGCGCAAAGGGTTGCCAGAGCTGAAACGGGCTGCCAGGGAATGTGACGAAACTACCGCCAGCAGCGACGTCGTTCGACGCCTCGATGACCGGTTTGGCCGAGGGCTGCATGCTAGGATCGGACTTCACTATCGGCATTCGTCGAAACTCCGACACGGGGGTGCTGACCCCCTTCGACCTGACGGCTCCGGAGGCTGATCGCCGGCCACTTCGCGTAGCTCACGGGCGGGGTGCCAAACAAACGCTGGCGGAAACGCGCATCGAATACCAGAGGAATAGTCATCCCTGTCTTGGTGCAAATTCTCGGGTGGAAGCCGGGCCCCGGGCCTGCGATGTCCGACGACGGATATCCGGTCGAATGATCGACCAGAACCTGGTTGAAACCTTGGAATCACCGTTCAAGGGCAATCGAGCATACCGCAGAGACCCGGAGACCAAAAACATATACCAAATATTAATCAGGTATTTACAATAGTTTTATTAAGCAACTTGCGTGATCGAGAGGACCTTGAGGTGTGCGGGGATTATGTCTGCCCTCTTAGCCAAAAGTCCAGCGATTTGCCCTCGATCAGGCCGGTAGATTGTCGAATTTTTTTTCACAATTGTGAATTCATGCCCAGGCGCCCATGACCATGACCAAATCAGCCTTTGCTGCCGTAGAACTGGCCCCCAAAGACCCCATCCTCGGCGTCACCGAAGCCTTTCGCGCCGACAAGCGGGCCGGTAAAACCAACCTTGGGGTCGGGGTCTATACCGACGAGCAGGGACGCATTCCCCTTCTGGCTTCGGTGCAGCAGGCCGAAGAACTGATCGTGGCCAAGCACATGCCGCGCGGCTATCTGCCGATTGAAGGACTCAACGGCTACATCGCGGAAGTTCAGCAACTCCTGTTCGGCACGGGTGCAACGGCTCTGGAGCAGGGTCGCGTGGCGACTTTCGAAACGTTGGGCGGCACGGGCGCACTGAAGGTCGCGGCCGATTTCCTGCGACGCCTGAATCCTGCTGCCAAGGCGTGGATCAGCAGTCCTTCGTGGGAGAACCATCGTGCCCTGCTCGAATACGCAGGCTTCACCGTGGACGAGTATCCGTACTACGACGCTGTCTCGCATGGCCTCGATTTCGACGCGATGCTGTCGGTGCTGCGCGGCGCTTCCAAGGGTGACGTCATCGTGCTGCACGCGTGTTGCCATAACCCGACCGGCGTCGATCTGAGCCCGACTCAATGGCGCGATGTCATCGCACTGTGCAGCGAGCGCGAACTGATGCCTTTGCTCGACATGGCCTATCAAGGCTTCGCCGAGGGCAGCGAAGCCGATGCGACAGCATTGCGCATGTTCGTCGACGCGGGCCTCAATCTGCTTGTCGCCAATTCGTTTTCGAAGTCATTCTCGCTTTACGGCGAACGCGTCGGCGCGCTGTCCATCG
>JBGSTN010000787.1:0-2154 GCA_041736455.1 Burkholderiaceae bacterium
CTTGCCATTGAGCGTGCCGAGATTGCCGCCGGTGGTCCGTTCGACCGGGTTGGGGCAGGGCACGCCGGCGGCGGCCAGATGGTGCATCAGGTCGAGATAGAACGGCAGCTGGTCCGGCTCGAGGCGCTCGAACAGCGTCAGCACGTAATGGCCGGTATCGGTATCGACGAAGTAATTGGTGTTTTCGATGCCGGAATCGATCCCGGTGAGCGAAACGACGCTGCCAAGACGATAGTCACGGAGGAACTGGGTCAGTTCGTCGTGCGAGACGGGCGTGAACACGGCCATAAAGTTCGACAGGGAAAAGAGATCGGTTGGTGACAGCGAAGGGCCGGAAAATCAAAGGCAGAACTCAGAGGTACAGCAACGATTCGTCTTCCTGTTCGGTCGTTTCGAAGCCGCGGCTCTGGTAGAAATCGAAAATCGCGCTGACGACGGCCGCTTCGTCATCGATGACCTCGAAAAGCTCCAGGTCCTGGGCATTGATGAGCCCCGCACTGAGCTGCTGGTCACGCATCCAGGCCACCAGCGGTGACCAGAAGGCCGAGCCGGCGAGAATGACCGGTATCCGCCTGCCCATGCCGGTCTGGATCAGCGTAAGCACTTCGGCGAGTTCGTCCAGTGTACCGAATCCGCCCGGTACCGCGACAAAGCCGCTCGCGTATTTCGCCAACGCCACCTTGCGGGCGAAGAAATGACGGAAGTTGACCGAGATATCCTGGTACGCATTGCGGCCTTCCTCCATCGGCAACTGGATATTGAGGCCCACCGAAGGGGAAGAGCCGGCCTGGGCCCCTTTGTTGGCGGCTTCCATGATGCCGGGACCGCCGCCGGAGATGACCGTGAAACCGGCGTCCGACAGTGCACGCGCAAGCGAGACGGTCCATTCGTACCACGGCGAACCGGCGCGCAGGCGCGCGCTGCCGAAAATGGTCACGGCCGGCCGCACGGAAGCAAGCTTTTCGGTTGCCTCGACGAACTCTGAGACAATACCGAGGATATGCCACGATTCCCGTGCCTTCATGGTGGTCGAGCGGGACGGGTCCGCAATCGATCGCAGTTGCGGGACCTTCTTGCTGCTCGTCATGACCGAAAAAACACTCCTGCTCGTTGATGGGTCCAGCTATCTGTACCGCGCATTTCATGCGCTGCCCGACCTGCGCAGCCCCTCGGGAGAACCCACGGGAGCCATCTATGGCATGGTCGGCATGCTACGGCGTCTGCGGGCCGACGGCAAATTGAACGGTGGTGCACGCCATGGCGCCGTTGTTTTCGACGCCCCGGGCCGCACCTTCCGCGACGACCTCTACGATCAGTACAAGGCCACCCGCACGGCCATGCCCGACGATCTGCGCAGCCAGATTCCGCTGATTCACCAGATCGTCCGCGCAATGGGCTGGCCGCTGGTGATGCTGACGGGTGTCGAGGCGGACGACGTCATCGGCACGCTCGCCGCGCGTGCGTCGGCCGAGGGCGCCAGGACCCTGGTGTCGACCGGTGACAAGGACATGGCCCAGCTGGTCGATGACCAAGTCACGTTGTTCAACACGATGACACGCGACAACGGCCCGATCGAGCGGCTCGATGCGGCGCGGGTGAAGGACAAGTTCGGCGTGCCGCCCGAACTGATCATCGATTATCTGACGCTGGTCGGCGACACGGTCGACAACGTGCCCGGCGTCGACAAGTGCGGGCCCAAGACGGCCGTGAAGTGGCTCGAGCAATACGGGTCGCTCGACGAGATCGTCGCCCATGCCGCCGACATCAAGGGCAAGGTCGGCGAGAACCTGCGCGCGGCGCTCGAGTTCCTGCCCCTCGGGCGCAGGCTCGTCACGATCGATCGAGCCGTTGCGCTGCCCGACGAGTTGATCGACTTCGACAAGGGCCTCACGCTCGCCGACGAAGACCTCCCGGCGCTCAGCGAACTCTTCGAGAAGGCCGGTTTCCGCACCTGGCTGCGCGAAGTACACACCCGCATGCAGCAGATCGGGCTCGCGGCGGGTGGCGCGAATGCGTCGGGCGCCGTTGCGACCCCGACGGCGGCGTCAACCGAATTCGCCTTGTCCGGTGGCACGATGGCGGCGGGCGATACTCCTGAAACCGGCGGCGATCCGGTCGCCACGCTCTTCGATACCGGGGCAGCCGGGAGATCGG
>JBGSTN010000791.1:0-6322 GCA_041736455.1 Burkholderiaceae bacterium
CTGGGCCGCGCCCGCCAGACAGGCGAGCAGCGCGCCCGTGCCCAACGACCGGATGTTCTTTGCTTTCATTGAGAGTCTCCTCGTCCTTTGTCGATGTGGGCTCAACGCACGGTCACGTTGGCCATTTCCTGACCGTCTTCGCTCATCACGTGGGTCGAGCAGGCGAGGCAGGGATCGAAGCTGTGCAACGTGCGCAGGATTTCCAGCGGCTGTTCCGGATCGACCATCGGGGTATTCATCAACGAAGCCTCGAAGGCGCCGATCTGGCCCTTGGCATCGCGCGGCGAGCCGTTCCAGGTGGTGGGCACGACGCATTGGTAGTTCTCGATCTTGCCGTCCTTGATCCTGATCCAGTGACCGAGCATGCCGCGCGGTGCGGCCACCGTGCCGACGCCCTTGGCCTCCTTGGGCCAGGTGGCGGGATCCCATTTCTCGACGTTGGCCGTGCTGGTGTCGCCGTTCTTGATGTTCTGCACGAGATGCCGGAAGTCTTCCATCATCATTTCGCCGGCGTACTGCCCTTCGAGCGCGCGCGCCAGCGTTCGACCGATGGTGGTCGGCAGCAACTGCCTGGCGCTGTATTGCGTCGGCGGCAGGCCCAGCGCGGCAGGAATCGAGCTGTTGATCGCGACGGCGGCGTCGTCGACCTGCTGCTTGACCCGCTGGCACCACTTGTTGCCCTGCGACGCGTGCGCATAGCCGAGGATGTAGCGCGAAAGCGGACCGACCTCGACCGCATGGCCACGCCAGCGCGGCGCCTTGATCCACGAGTACTTGGCCGACTCGTCCATCTGCTCGATCCGCGTGCGCGTGCCC
This sequence comes from Burkholderiaceae bacterium, assembly GCA_041736455.1. Lineage (GTDB taxonomy): Bacteria > Pseudomonadota > Gammaproteobacteria > Burkholderiales > Burkholderiaceae_E > JAUIAI01. The sequence goes on from JBGSTN010000791.1 coordinate 817, forward strand.
TTGAAGTTCGGCCCTTCGGGATTGAAGTTCGCCTCGGTGACGCCGTCCCAGGGATGCAGACCCTTGGTCTCGTCGCCGTACCTGTACCAGCTGTGCGTGACGAACTCCTGCACCTGCTCGGGATCGCGCGGGTCGATCGGGTGGATCTTGTCCCAGTTGCCGTCGAGGATCACGCCGCCGGGCAGCTGATGCGTACTGAAGTCATAGGGCACTTTCTCGTAGGTGCCGTAGTCGGCCACGTTGGTCGCCGAAAGTCCGCCGCCGTAGAGCCAGCCCGCGTGCTTGTAGATCGTGCCGATCGCCAGGACGTCGGGAATGTAGACGTTGTTGTTGAACTCGATCATCTCGCGGATGCGGGCCTCGACGAAGTTGAGTCGCTCCATGTTGATCGGCGCGCCGGCGGCGCCGTCGTCATCGAGATTGATCGCGCAGGGCACGCCGCCGACCATGTAGTTCGGGTGCGGATTCTTGCCACCGAAGATCGTGTGCACCTTCACCCATTCCTTCTGCAGGTCGAGCGCCTCGAGGTAATGCGTGACCGCCATCAGGTTGGCCTCGGCCGGCAGCACATAGGCTTTCGAACCCCAGTAGCCCTTGAAGAAGGGACCGAGCTGCCCGCTTGCGACGAATTTCTTCAGGCGGTTCTGCACGTCGCGGAAGTAACCGGGCGACGAGAGCGGATGGGCCGGCGAGACGAGCAACTGCAGCTCGCTGGTCTTCTTCGGATCGGCGTCGAGCGCCGAGACGACGTCGACCCAGTCGAGGGCGTGCAGGTGATAGAAATGCACGGCGTGGTCGTGCATCTGAAGCGTCTTGGCCATCATTTCGCGGATCAGGTGGGCATTCAGCGGAATCCTGATGCCCAGCGCGTCCTCGACTGCGCGCACCGAGGTGAGCGCATGGCAGCCGGTGCAGACACCGCAGATGCGTTCCACGAACGCCCAGGCATCACGCGGATCGCGGCCCTTCAGGATCACTTCCAGGCCGCGCCACATCGTGCCGGTGGAGACGGCATTGCGGATCACGTTGTCGCCATCGAGGTTGACCTCGCAGCGCATGTGACCCTCGATCCGGGTCACGGGATCGACCACCACGCGGCGGCCGGAGTTGTCGAGCTTGAAGCCCTGCGTTTCGTAAACACCCATGGTCTTGTCCTTCCGCGTCAGGCGTCTTGAGACGCATTGGATCGGTCTTTGTCGCGCGAGCCGCTACGCATCCGTTTTGCCGCCGAGATCGCCGCATGTGCCGCGACTGCCGCGCCCACCACGCCGGCGGCCGTGCCACCGATCTTGTCGGCGTTGGCCTCGATGCCGAATGCCTGGATGTTGGTCACGCGATCGTAGAAGGAACCCTTGTCCCAGAAACCGTCTTCGGAGCAGCCGATGCAACCATGGCCTGCCTTGATCGGGAAACTCGTGCCTTCGTTCCACATCACGGTCGAACAGGCGTTGTAGGTCGTCGGCCCCTTGCAGCCCATCTTGTAGAGGCAGTAGCCGCGATGCGCGGATTCGTCGTCCCAGGCCTCGACGAACTGGCCGGCGTCGAAGTGCGGTCGTCGGTAGCACTTGTCGTGGATGCGCTGGCTGTAGAACATCTTCGGGCGGCCCTGGCGATCGATCTCGGGAATGCGGTCGAAGGTCAGCATGTAGGTGATTACGCCGGTCATCACTTCGGCGATCGGCGGGCAACCGGGCACCTTGATGATCGGCTTGTCGGTGATCACCTTGTGGATCGGTGTGGCCTGGGTCGGATTCGGCTTGGCGGCCTGCACGCAGCCCCACGACGCACATGAACCCCAGGCGATGATCGCCTTCGCATCCTTGGCCACGTGCTTGAGCTTGTCGATGAACGGCTTGCCGGACTGGATGCAGAACATGCCGTCTTCGTTCAACGGTGGATTGCCTTCCACGGCCAGGATGTACTGGCCCTTGTACTTGACCATGATCTCTTCGAGGATCGCCTCGGCCTGATGACCGGCCGCGGCCATCAACGTGTCGTCGTAGTCGAGGCTGATCATCGACAGGACGACGTCCTTCGCAAGCGGGTGCGCCGACCGGATGAACGACTCGGTGCAGCAGGTGCACTCCAGCCCGTGCAGCCAAAGCACCGGGGTGCGCGGCTTGTTCTCCATCGCGTGCGCGATGCGCGGTACGAACGAGGGCGCGAGGCCGAGCGAGGTGGCGGTAAGCGAGCAGAACTTCAAATAACTTCGGCGCGAAATGCCCTTGCGGCGCATCACCTCGTAGAAGGTCTCCATCAGGGATGTCTCCATGGCGTCTGGTAGTAGTGGTCCGGCTGCCACCGGTCTCGAAGCACTGCTGGGGATTGCGCCCGGCAGCCGTCTGGCCTGAAGCAAGCATCGGACCACTTCCGAACGAACCATGGAGAATTCGAAACGGTCGGTTCAACTGATTGATTTGTAGGTGATTTATGAGACTGTCGCCAAATCCCATAGGTAACCGGCTTCGACAACTGGAAGGTGATCTTCCATCGTCGACGCGGAAAACGACAGTTGGGATTACGGTGCGTCGCGGCCGAACGGAACCGGCGAACGGGAACGACACCTAGTCGACGACCGGTCCCTTGGGCTGCGTCGTGAACCCTTCCAGCGAGCCGATGGCCTTCGCATCGCGCTTGATCACGACGCGGCTCTGGACATACGCGAGCAGCAGTTCGGCGAGCGAGCGCAACGCATCGACATGGATGCGTTCGTAGCCATGCGAGGCATCGATGCCGAAGGTGAGCAGCGCACAGCGCACTTCGTTGCCGGCGACCAGCGCCGACGCCAGGTCGGACCGGTAGTAGCGGAACACATCCTTCTGGTAGCCGATGCCATGTTCCTTGCACAGATCGACGAGCTTGCGTGTCAGGTGAAAGTCGAACGGGCCGGTCTGGTCGGCCATGGCGATCGTGACGCCGAACTCGCTCGAGTTCTGCCCCGTTGCCGTCGTGCCATTGTCGATCGCGACGAGCGAGGCGACGTCGCGCGTGAGAATCGACGAAGCGCCGACGCCGACCTCTTCGGCGTTGCTGAACATCCAGTAGCAATCGACCGGCAGCCGCACGTCCATGCGTCCGGCCGCCTCGATCGCGGCGAGCATCAATGCCGCGCCGGCCTTGTTGTCGAGGTGACGCGAAACGATGTAGCCGTTGTCGAGGAATTCGGGCTGCGGGTCGATCGCGACATGGTCGCCGATCTCGATGCCCAGGCGCTCGATGTCGGCTCGCGTGTGCACCGGTTCGTCGATACGCAACTCGACATTGTCCCATCGCACCGGCTGCGTATCGATCTCTTCGTTGAACGTATGCCCCGATGCTTTCAGAGGCAGGATCGAGCCACGGAACTGGCCCGATTCGCTGAACACGGTGACGCGCGCCCCTTCGGCGAAGCGACTCGACCAGAACCCGATCGGCACCACCGCCAGGCGGCCGTTGTCCTTGAGTTGCTTGACTTGTGCGCCCAGGGTGTCCAGGTGGCAGACGATCGCGCGCGCAGGCTGCCTGTGACTGCCGCGCATGCAGGCGCGGATCTCGCCGCGGCGGGTGAGTTCGACATCCGAACCGAGGCGCTCGAGTTCCTGGTACACGTGACGCACGACCGAATCGGTGTAGCCGGTCGGGCTCGGAATGCGCAGCAGGGCATCGAGCTGACGCAGCAGGTATTCGACATCGATCGAGCCATGCACCACGATCGGTCCGCTGCCGGATGTGCCCGACGAAGTGGTGGGTTCCGGTACGGCGGGCGTGACGTCGGGGACGATCTCGGGGTCGAGCTTGACGGGACGGCGCGCCGCCAGGCGGGCGTGCTCGGCGGCCGCGCGGGTATCACGGGTCGAATCAGACATCGCTCTGCGAGGGTTTCGAATAGGGGACCGACAACGGGAACAGCAGGTCGATGAATCGTTCGGCCGTGGGTTGCGGTTCGTGATTGGCCAGTCCCGGGCGTTCATTGGCTTCGATGAACACATAGTGCGGCTCATCGGGCGCACGGATCAGGAAATCGACGCCGACGACAGGAATGTCGATCGCTCGCGCCACGTCGATCGCCGCGATCCGGAGCTCGGGATGCAACTGCTCGGTGACGTCGTGGATGGTGCCGCCGGTATGCAGGTTGGCCGTGCCGCGCACATCAAGCCGCACCCCTTCGTCCAGCACGGAATCGAACGTATGACCCGCGTGGGCGAGGATGCGCTCCGTTTCGGCATCGATCGGAATCCGGGACTCGCCGCCGGTCACCGCGGCGCGCCGCCGGCTCTGCCTCTCGATCAGCGCCCGGATCGTCCGTCGGCCGTCGCCCACCACACTGGGCCGCCGTCGGATCGCTCCGGCCACGACCTCGAATCCGATCACCAGCAGTCGGATATCCTCGCCCTCGACCATTTCCTCGATCAGCACTTCGCTGGAGATCTGACGTGCTCGCTCGATCGCATCCTCCAACTCCTCGCGGCGCCGGATGCCGACGGCGACGCCTCGTCCCTGCTCGCCACGCGCCGGTTTGACGACGACGCGACGATACCTGTCGAGAAAGGCCGCTCGTCGATCGCAGTCCTGGTCGTCCGGCATGTCGAGCAACTGGTCCGGCACACGCACGCCGGCTTTCTCGACGATGCGACGTGTCACCGACTTGTCGTCGCAGATCGACATCGCCACGGCGCTGGTGAGTTCGGACAGGCTTTCGCGGCAACGCACCGTGCGTCCGCCATGGGTCAGGCGCATGAAACCGCCGGCAACATCGACGACCTCGACCTGGATGCCGCGCCGGATGGCTTCCGACGCAATGATCCGCGCATAGGGATTGAGACCGTCGCCCTGCTGCGGACCGACGTAGAGCGATTCGTTGATCGAGTTCTTGCGTTTCACGGCAAACAGCGGCACGCGCCGGAATCCGATGCGCTCATAGAGCGCGTTGGCGACATCATTGTCATGAAGGACGGACAGGTCGAGATAAGCGCAGCCCCGCGTCTGGAAATGGTCGACCAGGTGACGCACCAGCGCCTCGCCCACGCCGGGACTCTCGGCCTGGGGTTCGACTGCCAGACACCACAATGAACTGCCGCCATCGGGATCATCGAATGCCTGCGCATGATCGACCCCCATCACCGTGCCGAGAATCGCACCGGTGTCGCTGTCCTCGGCGACCAGGCAAGTGATCGCGCGGGTGTCGCGCTGCGACCAGAAGAACTCCGGGGGGACCGGAACCATGCCGCGCAACTGGTAGATGCGATTGACCTCGCGCGCGTCGGCCTCTGCCGTGATGCGCCGGACGAAGAAACCGCGCGGCCGCTGGGGCGGTCCGCGATAGAGCGACAGTTCCAGCCGGTAAGTGTGCGAAGGATCGATGAACAGTTCGTGCGGCGCAAGGGCGATGACGACATGCGGATCGTTCACGTAGAACGCGATGTCGCGCCGTCCCGGTTTCTCGTCGCGCATCGCCGCCACCAGGGCTTCCGGCCCCGCGAACGTGTCCGCGAACAGCAGACGCCCCCAGCCGCAGTCGACGACGACC
>JBGSTN010000792.1:0-1767 GCA_041736455.1 Burkholderiaceae bacterium
GCAGCATGTGCACATGCTTGACCTGGCCGCCGACCAGCGTGAGCGACGGCCCGGTGACGACGATGGCCGGTTCGGCGCTCATGTCGGGCTCGACAGGATGCGCTGGTCGACGTCATTGACCGTGGTGTCCAGGGCGATCACGCAACCGACCAGCAGCAGCTGGAACGAATAGTCGAGGCTCTGGAAGACCGCAAAGACGATCAACGCGAACCACAGCGCGTATCCGAGCGGATAGCCGTGGCGAAAGTTCCGCCAGGTGAGCACGTGGCTGGTCGCCATCGTCACCAGCAGGGCGGCAAGGCCCAGCAGACCGAAGCGCAGCAGCTCGTCGAGGAACACGTTGTGCGCCATCAGGAAACTGCCGGTCAGTTCGCCGACCGCCTGTGCCGAGTTCGCGGCGCCGATGCCGAACAGTTGATCGAGCGGTGGCAAGGCGGAGAAGGCCTCGACGGCCGCGGCCTGCAGACCGATGCGTCCGGAGGTGAAGCTGTCGAGCGTGACGGCATCCTGGTAGATCGTCTTGCCCAGCAGCCGCTCGACGATGATCGTGAGGATCTGCGGATCGTTGGCGACCATCACGGCCATCGCGACGGCGAATCCGACCAGCGGCGCGACGAACAGCCGTGTCTGCCGGCGCGCGATCGCGATCACCGCCATGCCGATCAACAGCCCGGCGATGCCCGCACGCGCGGTCGTGAAGAAGCACAACACGACACAACCTGCGGTTGCCGCGAGATAGATCAGGGCGGTTGGTCCGCGGCTGCGCGCATAGACATCCCATGCGATCAGCGCACCGATCGAATGGGCGAGTGCGGCCGAATGCTGGTTCTGGAAGGTGCCGATGTAGGCCTTGGCGGACTGCGCGCCGAGATGGTCGAGCGAGAACTCGGTGCCGGTGGGGGCGATCAGCCCCGACAGCATGAAAGGCGCCACCAGACACAGGAAGAAAGGAATCGCACGCAGCAACGCCTCTGCCTGCACGAAGCCACCACTGGCGAAGACGAGCAGCACCGCGGTCAGCGGCACGATGCGCTGCGCGCTGGTCTGCAGGCCCTCGTCGAACGTGGTCAGGCCGAGCAGCATCGACAGCAGTGGTGCGCAGGCATAGGCGAGCCACGCGAGCATCAGCGGCCGCATCGCGCGCGTGGCGGGCGTGCTCGTCCAGTCGGCCGCATAGATGTAGATGATCGTCGGGATGATCAGCGCGGCGCGCCACAGCACCGCGAACTTGACGCCCAGTATCGACAGCGGTTCGAACCACGTCACCGCGAACAGCCCCAGCAGCAGCGGAATGCCGACGATCGGATGGCGCAGATCGATGGGACGGACGAGGTTCATCACGAATCGTTCAGGTACTCAGGGCTGGTGGGGCCGGCTTCCGGCGCCGCGGAATGTCGAACGGTACGCATGCAGCGATGCGCGGTGCAGCGGGTCGGTTCGCGTCGGACAGGTTCGCGTCTGTCAGCGCCGCGTGATCCGGCTTCGCGTCAATCTCGATCGCAACCATCCGGAGACCGGGCGCGTCTGAATATAGCCCATCGGGCTCGTGCAGGCCATGCGGCAATGTTGACGGATCGATGAATGAGCCGGCTGCTTTGTGGCACTCTAGCGCGCCTTCCCGATGTCGACACGTTCGACGTGTCGCGCTTTCTTTCACCATGTCCGCCACGCTAGCCCGTCTCAAACTGCAACTCTCGATCAGTCCGCGTGCGGTACTGGTCGCACTGGCCTAGCGGATGATCCGCCGCCCCGCGCTGGCCGCGTTGG
>JBGSTN010000797.1:0-2166 GCA_041736455.1 Burkholderiaceae bacterium
GGGGTGCGTCATCGGCCGTGACGCCAGAACGACTGCGCCCCGCCCGCGATGTTCATGTCGTCCGCTTGCCGAGCACCTCGGACAGCGCACTCAGAAAACGCGTGTTCTCTTCCGGCAGGCCGACCGATACGCGCACGAACGCCGGCAGCCCGTACCCACCGACGGGACGGATGATCACGCCAAGTTCGAGCATCGCCTGGGTCACGGCCGCGCCATCACCGACCTTGACCAGCACGAAGTTCGCTGCCGACGGCACATGCTCGAGCCCCATGCGGACGAATGCCGACTCGAGCCGTTCGCGCTCGCGCAGATTCAATTCGTACGACTCGCGCAGGAAGACGTCGTCGGACAGCGCGCCCAACGCCGCGGCCTGCGCCAGTGAATTGGTATTGAACGGTTGCCTTACCCGGTTCATCAGATCCGTCACTTCGGTCCCGGCCAGCGCGAAGCCCAGGCGCAGCCCGGCCAGGCCATACGCCTTCGAGAATGTGCGGCAGATGATCAGGTTGTCGCGTCGCGAAAGCCAGGCGGTGGCGTCATAGCGCTGCTCCGGTGTCAGGTACTCGTCATAGGCTTGATCGAGCACCACGGCAACATCGCCGGGCACCGAGATCACGAACCTTTCGAGTGCCGCGCCGTCGATCAGGGTGCCGGTCGGGTTGTTCGGGTTCGCGACGAAGACGATGCGCGTCTGCGGCGTGATCGCCGCCAGCATCGCGTCGAGATCGTGCCCGTAGTCGCGCGCCGGCACGACCGTGGCTCGAGCGCCGACCGCCTGCGAAGCAAGCATGTACACGACGAACGCGTGCTCGCTGTAGACCACATGCTCACCGGCCGAGACCAATGCCCGCGTGGCCAGTTCGAGCAGGTCGTTCGAACCGTTGCCCAGCGTGATCTGTCCAGGGGTCACACCATAGCGTTCGGCGATGGCGGCCTTGAGTTCGAATCCGTTCGAATCCGGGTAACGCGCGAGATCATCGAATGCGTCGGACATCGCGGCGCGCGCGCGTGGCGACATGCCGAGCGGGTTCTCGTTTGACGCCAACTTGACGATGCCGGCCTCGTCGAGGCCGAGTTCGCGCGCGAGTTCGCCGATCGGCTTGCCCGCCTGGTAGGGCGCGATGGCTTTCACATGATCAGGTGCGTGGACGGTCATGATCCGGGGCTCCTCGGATAGGAGCCTACCTCCTTGAAGAATGTGGTCTGCGAGCGGATTTCGGCGAGCGCGTCGCGCACGGCCTGGTCGTCGGCGTGGCCAAGCACGTCGATATAGAAAAAATACTCCCAACCCCGTTGCCGCGCCGGGCGCGATTCGAATCGCTTCATCGACACGCCGTGCCGGGCCAGCGGCTCGATCAAGCGGTGCACCGCACCGGCCTCGTCAGGCACCGAGAGGATCAGCGAGGTTTGATCGTAGCCCGACGCTGCACAACGGTAGTGTCCGATCACCGCAAAGCGCGTCCGATTGCCAGGATTGTCCTGGATCGCCCGGCGCACGACCTGCAGGCCGTAGACACCGGCCGCGTTCTCGGCGGCGATACCCGCCATCGCGGCGTCGCCCGCCGACCGTCTGGCACCTTCTGCGTTGCTCGACACGGGGATCCGCTCGACGCCCGGCAGATGCTGATCGAGCCAACCGGTGCATTGCGCCAGCGCTTGCGGATGAGCGCACACCTGCCGGATCGCGGCAAGTTCACCGCCGAGATTCATCAGGCAGTGCTCGACCGGGACCAGGATCTCGCCCGAAATCAGCACCGGCGACTGCAGAAAAAGGTCCAGCGTCCGGTTCACCGCGCCTTCTGCGGAGTTCTCGACCGGCACCACGCCGAAGTCCGTCGTGCCCGACTCGGTCGCCCGGAACACTTCGTCGATGTTGGCACACGAGATCGCATCGACGCCGGCGCCGAACTGCCGTCGCACCGCCTGCTCCGAGAACGTCCCCTCCGGTCCGAGGTAGGCAACCCGCAGGCGCCTTTCGACCTCGCGGCAAGCCGATACCACTTCCCGATAGATCGATTCCAGCGCCGGGCCTTTCAAGGGCTCGGCGTCGAGCGAACGAAGGCGCCGGAAGATCGCCGCTTCGCGTTCGGGACGATAGACGGGCGCCCCCGTGCGTGCCTTGACCTCACCGACCTCCACCGCGAGCCTCGCGCGCTGCTGCAGTAA
>JBGSTN010000508.1:0-2341 GCA_041736455.1 Burkholderiaceae bacterium
GCGGCGATCGACCTGCCGTTGACGGGCCGGGTGCATCGGCGGCTGATCGACACCACGTTGTGTCCGACAATCGAAATGATGATCGTCACGGGCGCCTGGTGGGACCTGGTCGACGCGCTGTCCGGTGGTGTGCTGGCCGACATGCTGAAGCTCGACATGGACACGATGAAACCGGTGTTGCGTCGCTGGGCAGTGGCCGATTCGATGTGGCTGAGGCGCGCCGCCATGTTGTGCCAGCGAAAGTTCAAGGGCGAGCAGTTCGATGCCATGTTGCTGTACGAGACGATCCTGCCGTCGCTCGCACCCGCCGGGCGATTCCATGATGAGTTCTTCATCCGCAAAGGCATCGGCTGGGCCTTGCGTGAACGGGCATATCATGCGCCCGACGAGGTGCGGGCGTTCTGCCGCGAACATGCGGATCGCCTCGCGCCACTGACGGTTCGAGAGGCACTGCGGGCAATCGATCGGCCGTACGATTCGCGAGAACACCGGGGAGATTGAAGATGGGTCTGTCGAAGCAGGATTACCGCCGTGAGCTCGAGGCTCTGCAGCACGAATTGCTCGGCATGGCGCACTGGGTGCAGCGAACGCGCCAGCGCATCCTGGTGATCTTCGAAGGGCGCGACACGGCGGGCAAAGGCGGCGTCATCAAGGCTATCGCCGATACCGTCAATCCCAGGCAGTGCCACGTGGTGGCGCTGCCCAAGCCCAGCGAACGCGAGGCGACGCAGTGGTATTTCCAGCGCTATGTCACCCACCTCCCGTCGCAAGGCGAGATCGTCCTGTTCGATCGCAGCTGGTACAACCGGGCCGGCGTCGAATCGGTGATGGGCTTCTGCACGCCCGAACAGACCGAGGCGTTCCTGAAACAGGCCCCGGTGTTCGAACGCTTGCTGGTCGACGACGGCATCCTGCTATTCAAGTACTGGCTCACCGTCGATCAGGCGCGCCAGGAGGAACGCTTTGCCGAACGCCTGGACGACCCGCTCAAACGGTGGAAGTTGTCGCCGATCGATCTCGAGTCGAGGGAGAAGTACGCCGCCTATGGCGCAGCCCGTGAACGCATGCTCGACGCGACGCATACGGAGGCCGCGCCCTGGACGCTGGTCGATTTCAACGATCAGAAAGTGGGCCGGCTCACCCTGATCCGGGATCTGCTCGACCGCCTGCCCGACACGCACCTGCCGGACGAACCGCTCGAATACCCGCCCTTGAAAGGCAAGCCCAAGCGAGAGCGGTTCGAGGGCGGGTTGAAGCCGATCAAGTCGTTCGGCAAATGACGCGTTCGAGAACGGTACGGCTCCCGCCTCGAGTCACGGCACCTCGGTGAAACGTCGTACCCGGGGTCGCCGCTTGCGGCAGTATCGACGAGCAGGCGGGACAGGTCACGACACGCAGCCGTAGTGAGCCGACGACACCAACCGCGCGTACTTGTCACGCACCGAACCGGGTTGCACGCGCTGCGACAGGTCGGGCGCGGTCCAGCCGGCCATTCGCCGGGCGATCTCGGCGGCGGGAACCTCCAGTGTCAACGTGCGCGCAGCCGGATCGATCGCGATCGTGTCGCCCTCCCGAACGGCTGCAATGGGGCCGCCACGCGCGGCTTCCGGCGAAATGTGACCGATCAGGATGCCATGCGAGACGCCAGAGAAGCGGCCGTCGGTGATCAACGCGACATCTTCGGCCAGGCCCCTGCCCTGCAACTGGATCGTCAACATCACCATCTCGGGCATGCCCGGCCCGCCGACAGGGCCGACGTTGCGCACCACGACGACGTCACCGGCGACGATACTGTCGGCGCGGATCGCGGCCATGGTGTCGGCCTCGGATTCGAACACGCGCGCCGGACCGCGGAACACCCCCTTCTCCAGCGTCTTGCCGGACAGCTTGAGCAGACAGCTTTCTGGCGCGAGATTGCCGGTGAGCACGCTGATGTGGTTGTTCGCAGGCGCGATCGGTCGCGTTACAGGTCGCACCACGTCCTGATCGCCCAGCGATTCGATCGTCGGCACCGTGGCGAGGTTTTCGGCGAGCGTGCGGCCCGTTACCGTCATCACGTCGCCGTGCAGCAGACCGTTGCGCAACAGTTCCTTCATCACGACCGGCACGCCGCCGAGCGCATGCAACGTCGTCATCGCATAGGGTCCGTGCGGTTGCAGGTTACCGATCAGTGGCACGCGTTCACCGATCGCCTGGATGCGCTCGATCGTCAACGCGACCTGCGCCTCGCGTGCGATCGCTAGCAGATGCAGGTACATGTTGGTCGAGCCACCCATCGCATAGACGGTGACGATCGCATTCTCGAACGCGCGCTCGGTCATGATGTCGCGCGGCCGGATGC
>JBGSTN010000812.1:0-4219 GCA_041736455.1 Burkholderiaceae bacterium
CCAGGAGAGATCGGCGAAATCGTTCATCGGTCCGCGCAGTTGCTGCTCGGGTACTACAACGATCCGGACCGGACGGCCGAAGCCTTTTCAGGGGGCTGGTTCCACAGCGGCGACCTGGCGATCCGGGATGCCGATGGCTACATCACGGTCGTCGATCGCAAGAAGGACATGATCAAGACGGGCGGTGAGAATGTCGCGAGTCGGGAAGTCGAGGAAGCGATCTATGCACTCGAAGGGGTGTCCGAAGTCGCCGTGATCGGACTTGGCCACCCGTACTGGATCGAGGCGGTGACGGCGATCATCGTCGCCAAGTCCGGTGTGACGCTCGACGAAGATGTGGTCCAGTCTCACTGCCGCGATCGCCTGGCGGCTTTCAAGGTGCCCAAGCACGTGGTATTCGTATCCGCTCTGCCCAAGAACCCCAGTGGCAAGCTGCTCAAGCGGCAGCTGCGCGACCAGTTCAAGGATCTGCTGCTCTGAAAGGACAGCGCGCCGGCAGTGAACGCCGGCCCGCTGTCCCCGGATCGTTCAGCGGCTACCCTGCTCCGAAGCAGCCGATGAACCGACGCGAGGTGTCACTCGCCGATCACCTTGCCCTTCAGATCCCAGCTCTTGCCATTGAACTGGCCGAGTTGCTCCGCCTCGATCGGCGCGAAGTCGGTCGATGATGTCTTGATCTTGATGCCCGGCAGCAGCATGGGCAGCGTGAAGTCCATGCTGGCGGCCTGCTTCATCACGTTGTCGCGAGTCAGATTGTCACCGGAAGCCTCGAGCACCTTGTGCAAGGTCTGCGCCGCGGAGTAGGCGAGCACATTGAACACGTTGGTCTTGTCAGCATCCTTGTTGTACTTGTCCATGAAGGTGGTCCATTCCTGGAAGCCCTTGTCGTCCTTCCATTGCGGATCGTTGGGATCCTTGAGGTAGAAGGCCGAATAGATGCCCACCGAATTCTCGAAGCCGGCCGGCTTGAGCACCGAACCCACCGAGTTCGAAACGCTGTTCAGATAGTGCGTGGGCTTCCAGCCGATCTCCGCGGCTTTCTTGATCGCCTGAGCGGCGAACTTCGGCGTGGTGATATTGAAGAACGTGTCCGCACCGGACGATTTCATCGTCACCATCTGACTGTCGATCGTCGGGTCGGTCACCTCGTAGGACACTTCGGAGACGATCATCGATGCCTTGGCGCCCAGACCCTTCTTGAAGCCTTCGAGGTAATCCTTGCCGTAATCGTCGTTCTGGAACAGGACGGCGATCTTGGCGTTGGGATTGGTTTCGAGAATGTGCTTCGCGTAGATCTTGCCTTCGTCGGGATAGTTCGGCTGCCAGCCCATCGTCCACGGGAACTTCTTGGCGTCATTCCATTTCGATGCGCCGGTGGCGAGGAAAAGATGCGGCACCTTCTTCGCATTCACGTACTTGTGGATCGCCGAATTCGTCGGCGTGCCCAGCGTCTGGAACAGAAGCAGCACTTCGTCCTGCTCGACCAGCTTGCGCGACTGCTCTACCGTCTTGGCCGGGTTGTAGCCGTCGTCGAGCGTCACGAAATTGACCTTGCGTCCCTTGATGCCACCATTTTCGTTGATCATCGCGAAGTAAGCACCGATCGACTTGCCGATGGTGCCGTAGGCGGACGCAGGGCCTGAGTACGGCATGATGTTGCCGATCTTGATTTCGGTGTCGGTGACGCCGGGGCCGTATTCCTTGGCCGAGGCCACGCTCATCACGCCGATGACGGCCGCGCCGACGAGGAGTCTTGAGACGGTATGTCCTGAAGCTTTTCGCATGAAATTGTCTCCTTGGTTTGGTATTGATTCAACGCTTGACCCTGAATCCTGACGACAGCTTGCGCATCAACCCGGCGATGCCTTGCGGCATCAGGTACATGAAAGCGATGAGGAATATGCCATACACGGCCCAGGGCGCCGACTTCGAGATCGAGTCGGCGATGTTGGGCACGAACTGTATGAAGACGGCGCCGAACATTGCGCCCCCGATGGAGGCGAGCCCTCCGACGACGATGCCGACCAGGAACGTGATCGAGAGGAAGACGACGAAACTGTCGGGCGCGACGAAGGCGACAGCGATGCCGCCCAGGGCACCTGCGACGCCGGTGAAGGCCGCCGACACGCCGAATGTCAGCGACTTGAATACGGGCAGGTTGATGCCCATCGCGGCAGCCGCGACCGGGTGGTCGCGAATGGCGATCAGGGCGCGGCCGACCCGCCCCTTGAGCATGTTGCGCGCGATGAGGAACATCACGACGGCGACGGCCAGCGAGAACAGGTAGAAGAATCGGTCGTCATTGAGTTTCACACCGAACAGTTCGAGGTCGAACGGTGGCGACGGTTTGATGAGAACGATGCCCTGGACGCCACCGGTCCATTCCGAGATCTCCTTCCATTTCAGCATCTGCGGCGTCGCGACCGCCAGTGCGAAGGTTGCCAGCGCCAGATAGTGACCGCCCAGCCGCAGCGCAGGAAAACCCATCAGGTATCCGAACGCAAAGGTGATCACGGCCGCAACCGGAAGGGTCGACCAGAATGGTGCCTCGAACCTGTCCATCATGATCGCCGCCGTGTATGCCCCGACGGCATAGAACGCGCCATGACCCAGCGAGATCTGTCCGTTGTAACCCGTCAGGATATTCAGGCCCATCAACGCAATCGCGTAAGCGAAGACCAGCGTGAACTGGAACACCACGTAGTTCTTGACGAGGAACGGGAAGATGCACAGAGCGATCAGTAGCGCCACCCAGACCATCCAGCGCAGTGGATGCGCTCGACGAGAATCTGCGCTTGCGCCGACCAGACCGCTGGTGGGTCCGGTGGCGCTTGCCGAGTTGCCAGGCACCTTGAGGGGCGCACCCGTTGCAGTGGAATCGACGGCATTCATACGCGAGTCACCACGACCTTGCCGAACAGGCCATTGGGCCGGACGGTGAGCGTGCCGACGATCAGCACGAGCGCGACGGTGAGTTTCAGTTCGGTCCCGATCACGTAGGCGCCAAGCAGGTTCTCGGCAATGCCGACGATGAAGCCACCGATCGCGGCGCCCCAGGGATTGTCGATGCCTCCGAGGAGAGCGCCGGCAAAACCATAGAGCAGGATGCCCGACATCATGTTCGGGTCGAGAAACACCACCGGGGCGATCATCATGCCGGCGACAGCGCCGATCGCCGCGGCCAGTCCCCAGCCGATCGCGAGCATCCAGGACACCCGGATGCCGACCAACCGCGCCGAATCGGGGTTCTGGGCGGCCGCCCGCATCGCCAGCCCGGCCGGGGTGAACCGGAAGAACGCGAACACCGCCGCAACCACGGCCAGCATGACGGCAATGGAGCCGACATCGTGTGCGGAGAAGTAGTTCGTCGCGTACCACGCATCCTTCGGAAAGGGTGATTCGAAGACCTTGATCGTGTGCTCGAAAATCCAGCCCGAGACGGCGTTGAAGATGACGAGCAGACCGATGAACACGATCACGTTGTTCAGGATCGGCGCGTTCTCGACCGGCCGCAGGATGAGCCGCTGGATCAGCACGCCACCCAGGAAGGATATGCCGATGGTCACTGCAAACGCGATCCAGTAAGGAGTGCCGTTCTGCACCAGCGCCCAGGCGATGAAGGTGCTGAACGTCGCCATCTCGCCCTGGGCAAAATTGATGTGATGAGTCGACTGGTAGATCATCACCAGGGCGAGGGCGATCGACGCGTAAATGGCGCCTGTCGCCAAACCGGAAAACACCTGCTGCGTGAATGCTTCCATCAGAGAATGCCTCGGGCTGTCGGGCGCGCGCCGCGCGATCCGATTGAACGGTGGGTGATGACGGCCATCGTCAGTAACCCAGGTAGGCTTTGCGAATCGACTCGTCGGCGCGTATCCGGTCGCTGCTGCCGGCCAGCACGACGCGCCCCGTTTCGAGGAGATACGCGTGATCGGCGAGATCGAGCGCGAGATTCGCGTTCTGTTCGACGAGCAGCATGCTTACTCTGTCTTCCTGGTTGATCCGTCGCATGATGTCGAAGATCTCGCGCACGATCAGGGGGGCGAGTCCGAACGAAGGTTCATCGAGCAGGAGGATGCGCGGGCGCAGCATCAGAGCGCGGCTGATCGCGAGCATCTGCTGTTCGCCGCCCGACAGGGTGCCGGCCTGTTGATGGCGCCGCTCGGCCAGGCGCGGGAAGCGGTCGTAAGCCGCTTCGATGTCGCGTGCGACGCTGGCC
>JBGSTN010000830.1:0-1933 GCA_041736455.1 Burkholderiaceae bacterium
CCGGAAAGAGCTTCAATCCAGCCGCCCCGGCAGACAGCGCAGCGAACGCTTCGGTCGGCGTGAAGATGCCAGGAAGCCACTGCGCGCCGTGACGCTCGGCGACATCACCCACCGTCGCATCGAGATTAGGAGCGACCAGCAGTTTCGCGCCGGCAGCAACGACCTGGATCGCGTCATCGGCGGTCAGCACCGTGCCAGCACCGACGAGCACCTTGTCGCCGAAATCATCGACGATGCTGCGGATGCTCAGCAGAGGGTCAGGCGAATTGAGTGGCACTTCGATCACGCGGAAGCCCTGCCGCACCAGGGCAGCGGCGACCGGCACCGCTTCACCCGGCTCGATGCCGCGCAGTATCGCCACCAGAGGCATCTCGCCCAATGCATCACGTAGATTCATGGCGACCTCGCTGCAATGATCGATCCTGCCAGCCGCGCGATCTCGAAAAGACCCCTGGCGGCGCAGTCGGGTTCTGCTTCCTCTGCCTCGAGCCCAAGTTCGCGAAAAGCCAGCCGATAACGCGTGACGAGGTCACCACGTCCCACGAGCACCGGAGTCCGCAACGGCGATCCGGCCTTTGGGTCGCTCGCGTCCGAGCGAGGCCCGTGCGCGACGAACCCGGGTTCGTCGTTCGTGATCTCGACCGGTGTCGCGAACGACTTCAGTCCGTCGCTCAATTCGGATCCGATCAGCAGGCCAGCCAGATAGTCACGAACCGACTCGGCCGGCAATGCGCCGAGCAGCGGCATCGCGCGCACCGAGAACAACTGCGCGAGCAGTGAACGGTTCGAGCGCGAGCTGGCGACGACGCCGGCACGAAAGGCCGACTCGTCGAACGGTGCGTTCGGTACGATGAGGCGACCGAGCAAGGTATGTGCACAAAGGGCCTGGTAGACCTCTCCGGTCATGAAGGTGACGAAACCGCGAATCGTGCCACCTTCGAGCCGCACCCATTTGCTGTGTGTTCCCGGCAGCACGAACCAACCGCCGCTCCGGCCGGTGCTCGCGAGTTGTCCGAACAATTCGGTTTCTTCGCCGCGCATGATGTCGTGCGCCAGGCGGTCGTGACGATTGCCATCGGCATCGGGTTCCGGCACCTGGCTCACGCCGGGTACGAACCATAACGACCAGCCGTTGTCACTGCGCCGTCCCACCAGTCGTGTCGCGAGTTCCCGCAGTGAACACGGGACCGGCAGATAAGGGGTCTCCACCCAGCCATTGCGACTCGTGATCATGCCGGACAACACGACGGGAACCGGCTTGCCGGCGCTACGCTGCCAGTCTCCGATCAGGTCGACCAGCACCGGATCGAAACGCCCGCCCTCGACCGACATGATGCCCTGCGTGGACGACTTGCGTTCGAGGATGCGACCATCGGCATCGAACCCCGAGGCACGCAGCGATGTCGTCCCCCAGTCGACACCGATGAGGACGAGATCAGTCATCGCCGTGCGCCGTCGACCGGCGCACCCCTGATCCCGATCGACCGCGTCGGCAGGTCACTCAGAACAATCCGCTGATCCGACCGTCGTCATCGACGTCGATCCGCAATGCCGACGGCGACTTGGGCAGGCCCGGCATCGTCATGATGTCACCGCAGATCATCACCACGAACCCGGCGCCGGCCGACAGCCTCACCTCGCGAACATCGACCGTATGGCCGGAGGGCGCGCCACGTGCCGACGGATCGGTCGTGAACGAGTACTGCGTCTTCGCGACACACACCGGCAGATGGCCGAACCCTTCGGCTTCGAGCTGCTCGATCTGCGCCAGCACCTTGGCACTGGCACTGATGCCGGCCGCGCCGTAGATCTTCGTGGCGATGGCCTTCATCTTGTCCCATAGCGGCGCATCGTCAGGATAAGTGAAGCGCAGTGCCGGTGGCGTCGGCCGGGCGGCGGCGTCATCGATCAGCTTCACGACCTCGCGCGCGAG
>JBGSTN010000867.1:0-2399 GCA_041736455.1 Burkholderiaceae bacterium
CAGCTCGGCGAGCTGGCGTGCTGCCGCCTGACCGATGCCCGAGGTTCCTCCGAATACGATTGCATTCTTTCCGCTGACGTTCATGGTCTTCTCCGTTGAGTCGAAATGGGTTGGATATCGTGAGCTCTGCCGAATCGAGCCTCCTGCTCGATGGAAGGCAGTTCGATGCGTTCGCCGAGCAACAAGTCCGAGATCCGCGTCATCGCGCGATCGACGTAGCCACCGCGGCCACGAATGCGCCAGACCAGCGATCCGATGAGCAACAGGGCGAGAACCAGGGCAAGAGCGAATGACTGGAGTGTACGGCGCGCACGTTCCTGTGTTTGCGCCGCCTGTGTGATCAAACGATCGGCCAGTGCATCGACGTCGGCCGGCAACGGTTCGATACGCCAGGCCTTCACCGTGGCGCGTTGCAATCGGCCGAGTTGTGTATTCCACCACGGGATCTGGATCGGGCTGATGTCGGTGATTTCCTCGGTGGCGACCCTGACATCGAATACCCGGGTGAGACGCCCGATGAGCCCGTCGTCGGTCACCTGGGTCTTGCGTTCGATCGGTCCGTTCAGGACCATGATTCCTTGACTCACCGGCATCGACGGTGTCGGGATGTGTTCGGCGCTCACGCCCGTTGCAACGATCTCGATCGTCCGCTGGGTGATATCGCCCGCATGCAACCGACTCGGCTCGATCGACCATCGCTCCGACATGTTGACTTCTGTCGCGACGAGCCAGGATTCGCCGCCGATGCCGGGTTCCGGAGGCTTGATCGCCAATTCGTGCGCTGGTTCATGCAGCTTGAACGCAACCCGGGTCCCGTTCGACTTCTGGATGCGCCCCTGGATCGTCACGGCCGGGATCGTGATCTTTCCACTGTGCTGGGCGAAGAACGCCCGAGTCGTTTCGTAGACCCAGCCGCGAGCACCCCAGGCCTCGAATGCCCGGGTGCTCGGCGTCTGCAATGTCATCATGTCCGCGCCTTCGACCGTTCCCGCGTCCACGTCGAGCGCATCGAAAGGATCGGGCGACTGCAGCCTGATGCGCTGCACGATCTGCTGCTGGACATGCGCCTGCTCCGGGTTGAGCATCACGAAAAGCGTCGGCTGGCGTGTACCGGCCTTGCCGTCCTGCTTGTCGTCGATCACCGAATACGTGGACGGATATCGTTCCATCCGCGGCATGGCCACCGTCGCCTGTTCGGCGAAGACGGACGCCGGCAGTTGCAGGGCAAGCGCAACGAGACCGATCCAGGCGCGTCGCCTCGAGCGGGTCGTGCCTGCGTGCTCGCGATGTCTGTTCATCGTGCCAGCGATTCCCGTGAAGTGGCGGCAGAGCGCAGTCGCGCGCGAAGCACGAGGGCGGGGTCATCGACGATGTGGCGCAGGCGGACATTCTCGGCAAGCGACGATTCGGTTTCGCCAGACGGCCCGAATTCGTCGTTGCGCTCGGATTCGGGCGTATCACGGGAGCGGGCCTCGTCCGGTCGCTCGTCGCCCGCACGTTGATCGACCGATTGCTGCTCGATGCGTGCCTTGCGGTCATTGCTGCCCTTGCCGCCACCGCCCAGGCTCGCAACGTTCTCCTCCTGCTCGTTCTGTTGCTGATCGGACTGATCGTCCTCGCCGGTCTGCTGCTCTTCCGGCCCCATCGGCTCGCTCGCCGCGCGCATCTGCGACTCGTCGCCGTTCTGCTGGGTCTGCCGAATGCTGCCGTCCTGATCCGGTGCAGATTCCCTCGATTCCTCGGACTGATGCGAACGATCGATCTGGCGCAGCAACGCGAGATTGTGCTGCGCATCGGCGTGGTTGGGATCGCGTGTCAAGACGGCGTTGAAATTCGCGATGGCGTCTTCGAATCGTTCCAGGCGGGCGAGCGCTACCCCGAGGTTGTATTGCGCTTCAACGGTGTTCTCCCTGGTAAATGCCTCGGCAGCACGTTCGTAGCGCCGAGCCCGATAGAACGCGATTCCCTTGGCCATGGGTTGATCGAGCAGTTGTGCCGCCTCGAGAGGTCTGCCTTCGTTCAACAGCGATCTGGCAATGCTGTCGCGATCGAGCGGCCGACCGGCTGATCGCCACAGTTCCTGCACACCGAGCAACAACGCCGCAACGGCGCAGAACAGCATCAGCAGCGCGCCGAGTCTCAGCGCTTGCGTCAGGCGAGTCGCCCGATCGCCTGGCATCATGCCACCTCTCGTCGATAGAACAGCATCAGCCAGAACGGCAGGCACAGCGCGATGATCCATGGCGTCAGTCCGCGCCGCGGCTCCAGCGGCATCACGTCGCGCAGCAGCTCGTCGCGCGCGTGCGTCAGTGCCAGGTTCAGTTCTGCGCGCGATCCGAATTCCGACAGACGCGCGTCGAGATGAGTGGCCCATGCCTGCCAGGACGGATCGGGCCCAC
>JBGSTN010000901.1:0-2052 GCA_041736455.1 Burkholderiaceae bacterium
TCGTCGCGATCGTCGTCACGGGCGGCGTCGCATTGACGAGTCTGGGGCTGACGCAGTGGGTCCATTATTCCTATGGCCATTCGGCCATGCTCTTCTTCGTGCCGGTCGCCGCCTGGTCCTGCATTCGGGCAAACGAACGTACCGCCGCCTTCACCCTGCTGGCATGCGCAGGCATCGTGCTGGGGACGATCGCAAGCCAGCACGGCGGCCGGCACGGTCTGCCGGCCGAACTCGTCGAAGGATCGTTGCTGATGCTGGTCGCGGTGGTGATCGGCATCCTGCTGCAATCGGTCGCCTCTGATCGACGGCTCGCCCTGACGCGCTTGCGCCGACAGGCCCGGCAGGACATGTCGACCGGCCTGCTCAACGATCGTGGCCTGCTGGCCGAATTCGGCGAGAGACTGGCCGCCGGCCAGCGACCGGACTATGGGTTGACCGGGCTTCATATCGCCAACTTCGACACGATTCACGACCTGTGCGGAACGATGGCCACGCTGCAGCTGGAGCAGTCGATCGCGCGACTGTTGCAGAAGCAACCGGGCTTCGAGGTCGCCGCCCGACTCACCGCCGGTCGCTATGCGCTGCTCGTCAGATCCGATTCCCTGGTCGACACCCGAAGGACGGCCCGCGAGGTCTATGCCAACCTGAGCGGCCAGATCTTCCGTGCCGACAACGGCGCCGTCCGGTTGCAGGCCTGTGTCGGTGGACTGCACATCGATCGCATCACGCGCATCAACGGCGAAGACTGCCTCGCTTCACTGGCCGATGCGCAGACGATTGCGGCCAGTGTTCGTGACCCGCAACTGTTCGTCGAACCTTTGTCGCAATCGATCGTCGATGCGCGACGCGCCCATCAGAACAAGATCGAGCACATCAGGGAATCGATCCGGACTAACCGGTTCGAGGTCCATGCGCAACCGATACTCGATGCGTCGGCCTCTCGGGACAGGTTGTCCTATGAGATCCTGGTGCGTCTGATCGACGAACGAGGCAACCTGATCCGGCCGCCTGAATTCATGGCGCTGGCGGTTCAGGCGCAGATGACACCGGCCATGGACAGGGGCGTGATCGAGCGCGTCTTCGACTGGCTGTCGCGCAACCCGATGGCTCTCGCGCGCACGCACAAATGCTCGATCAACCTGTCCGGGTTGACGATGAGCGATGGCCTCATTGCTGCATTCATCCGCGAGAAGCGGATTCAATATCGCATTCCCGCCGAACGGATCGTGTTCGAGATCACCGAAAGCGAGGCGATCCGCAATCCGGGCGCGGCGTCTCGACTGGTCGATGAACTGAAAGCCCAGGGCTACGGCATCGCGCTCGACGACTTCGGCGTCGGTCTTGCCACATTCGAGTACCTGAAGCGTTTTCCGCTCGACTACCTCAAGATCGATGGATCGTTCATTCAAAATCTGGCGACCAGTCCGATCGACGAAGAGATCGTCCTGTCGACGGTACGGGTCGCCCGTCGCCTCAATATCCAGACCGTTGCAGAGCACGTCCATTCCGCCGAAGTATACGAATGCTGCAAACGTCTCGGGGTTTCCCACTTCCAGGGAGAACACCTGGGTGGCGCGATTCCGCTGGACACGTTCTTCCGTACGCATCAACTTCCGACTCAGGGCGAGCGCGAACCCATGGTGCACGACTGAAGCGGATCCCGCGCTCGATCAATCCGGGATGATCCGGTCTTCTGCGAGTCCGCGCGCCGCGCGGTCGGTGCACCACCGATCCCAGTCGCAGGCATGGTCGACATCGGCCTGCGTCGGCAATCGGGCGACTCGCTTCCGGCCGGCACGATCCAGAGTCTGGGCCAGCACTTGCGAAGTGCCCCAGTCGATTCCGTCGAACAGCACAGGATCGGGCGCGATCATGCCGATCAGGCAGTATCCGCCATCGATCGTCGGCGCGAGCACGAGGTCGTGGCTGGCCAGCAGTTCGAACGCGCGGCGCAGATCGATCGAAGCCAGATCGGGACAGTCGCAGCCGGCAAGCACCACGCGTACGGCCCCTCGTTCGAATGCCGTCTCGATCGCTGCCAGCATAGATCGG
>JBGSTN010000915.1:0-1696 GCA_041736455.1 Burkholderiaceae bacterium
CGCCGCCAGCTCACGGGCGAGCAGCGAACCTGCGCCCGGAATCGGCGACGAAGCCCCGACCGCGACATGGCGCAGGCCGCCCAACATGCCGGCAATCGTGAATGCCAGAAGTTCCGCGTTGCTGCACGCAGATGTTTCGCCTGCACCCTCGCTCGACGATTCCCTCTCGTGAATCGGACCGGCGCCGCAGGGATTCCTGTTGCCACTACCCGGGGTCATTCCATCGCCGCCACGATTCATCGCGACATCGCTACGCCGGGTCCGTATGACCAGGGCGAGGATTCGAGGAGCTCTTCAAGCAGGGCGTCGGCTTCGGATTCCTCAGTGGCATGCCGAAGGTATGAACGTATCGCGCGTTCATCGGCACGGTACTCATCGCCGAAACCGATCGGCCAAGCACCCAGCGGAACGTGCGCGATCGCCGTGATGTAGATCGCTGGAATGACCGAACCCGACCGCGCTGGATCGTCGAGCAGGTTACCTTCCTCGATCCGCTCGACGGTCACCAGGCATTGTCGAGCCGCATGGGCAAGCGTCAGGCATTCGCGCTCGCGACCGATGAAGACGTTGCCGAACCGATCGGCCGATGCGGCGTGGAACAGTGCGATATCGGGATCGATCGCCTTGATTAAAACGATCGGATCGTTATGTTTAGTGGATTCATCGCGAAACGGGTTGTCGATGATGGTCCAGTCGTTGCGGTTGCCGAGCAGGTCCGAATCGAGAATGCCGCGCAGGGGCATGAACGGAATCCCTTTCTGGCTCGCCTGCATGCCGGCGTGTATCGCCGGGCATGTGCCGTCGAGGATGCGCAACCCACCGTCACGCAAGGCACGAACGAAATGTGGGGCGCTGCCGTGCTCGCCGAAGGTCACGGCCGATGTCTCGATGGTCGCCAGACATCCTGCGGCGATCAGCAGGTCGGCTTGCAATCCCGATACCGGCAGACAGACCAGATGCAGGTCGCGCACGCCGCGCCGAACGAGCGCAACAGTCGCGGCCATGGCGACACCGGTGTCGTCCTTGGCCACCGCCAGCTTGCTGCCGTCGGGAATATGCGCGATGAGGTCATCCAATGCGAGGATTTCCATGCCGTGTCTCCGAAGATTCGTGTAGTCGATAACCTAGCCGGTCGTCACGGCTTCTGCGATCGCATTCGCGACCAGGTCGATGTTGCCGTCATTGAGTGCCGCCAGGCAGATTCGACCGCTGCTGATCGCATAGATGCCATGCTTGCTCTTGATGGTCTCGACCTGCGCCGCTGACAGTCCCGAGTACGAAAACATGCCGCGCTGACGGGCAATGAACGCGAAACTGCGATTGACGCCACGCTCGCGCATCTGGCTATCGAGACGTGAAACGAGGCCTTCGCGCATCTTGCGGATTCGTTCGCGCATGTGGGTGAGTTCATCATCCCAGGTTGCGCGCAGGGCGGGCGACGCGAGCACGGTGGCAACGATCGAGCCGCCATGCGTCGGCGGGTTCGAGTAGTTCGTGCGAATCACGCGCTTGACCTGACTGGTCACTCGCGCCGATTCGTCGCGGTCGCTGGTGACGATGGACAGCGCGCCGACGCGTTCGCCGTAAAGCGAGAATGACTTCGAAAACGAATTGGCGACAAGCAGATTGAGGCCCGCGTCGACGAACATGCGCAATGCTGTCGCATCGGCTTCGCTGCCCTCGGCGAAGCCTTGAT
>JBGSTN010000523.1:0-1980 GCA_041736455.1 Burkholderiaceae bacterium
AGCCTGGCGACGCGGGGCAGCTCCCTGGCCAAGTCACTGGCGCTGGATGCGCAGTCGCAACTGGCCGACGACCTGCTGCTCTATGGCGACAAGGTCTCGATGGCCCATTCCCTGGAAGTGCGTGTGCCGTTTCTCGACGAAGAAATGGTCGCCTTCATGGCGCGGCTTCCCGACAACTTCAAGGTCTCTGCGACGCGGTCGAAGATCGTCCTGCGGGAATATGCCCGTCGATCCTTGCCCGAGTCGATCGTTCGTCGACCCAAGCGTGGCTTCCAGATTCCGAACCTGTTCCGGGATCCGTTCTTTCTGAAGCACGCGATGGACATCACCGCCACGGCGTGTGGCAACAACCAGCTCGCGCTGGACACGGACGCTGCAATGGCCGTGCTGACGCAGGCAAAACAAGGAGGCGAGCAGGAGACCCGCGGATGGACGCTTTATTCGTTGTCCGCCTGGCACCTTACCTGCATGACATGACCATGAATGATCAACCAAATTCCATTCTCAAGACTGCCACCGGCATGATCGACAAGACCGTCGAGCTGTTCGGTTTTCCGATCCGCCGCGCGAGTTGCGACCAGCTGGTGGGCGACTGCATCGCTTATCTGAAGGCCCGCCGCGACGGCGATGCATCGCTGAAGACGCTTCGCGTGTTTGCGGTGAATCCGGAAAAGGTCGTGCGCAGCCGGCATGATCCGGAGCTCGACAAGACATTGCGCCAGAGCGAGATCCTGATTCCGGACGGCATCGGCATCAGTCTGGGCGCGTGGGCGATCAAGGGCTTCTTCCTGCCTCGTATCGCGGGGGCCGACCTGATGCCGGCGCTGGTGCGTGGCGCTTCCTATGCCGGGCTCAGCATCTATCTCTATGGCGGCAAGCCTTCGGTCAACGCGAAGGCCGCGGAGGCCCTGCTGTCGCGTTATCCGGGGCTGAACATCGCGGGCCGGGCCAATGGCTACGGGCAGGGCATGTCGCCAGGCGAGGTCGTCGCAGACATCAAGGCGAAGAAGCCCGACATGTTGTTCATTGCCCTGGGCAGCCCGATGCAGGAAAAATGGGTCGAGGAGCACATCGATACGCTGGGCGTCGGGCTGATACAGGGCGTGGGCGGTACCTTCGATGTGATCGCGGGAGAAGTCCGTCGGGCGCCATTGGCGTTCCGGATGACGGGGACCGAATGGTTGTATCGGCTGGGCTCACAGCCCAGCCGTTGGCGTCGTCAGCTCGCGCTGATCGATTTCATGACCATGGTGATCCATGAACGCGGCATGCGGTCGGCGACCTTCAGCGAGCCGATATCACGGTCGCAATCGACGGGTTTCTGACGAGTCATGAGTGCCTTGATCTCGGGCCGCAGTGCGACGCTGCGATCTTCGTTCACGTTCGTGCTGCTCGCGGGCGAACGCTTCATGCAGATGGCGGTCGGCATTCTGGTGGTGTCGACGATCGCGCGCAATCATGGCACCGAGACCTTTGCCGCGTGGCAGATCGCGTATTCGATGTGGGTCGTGGCGATGCAGATCAGCGGTGTCGCGGGCGAGCGCGTGATGCTGCCTCGGCTGGTGCGCGCGTCGCCTGCCAGTGTTCACGCGTTGCTCGACACGATGCTGCAGGCCAAGGTGATGGCAGCCGTGTTCGCATCGGTCGTGCTGGTGGCGTGGTCGGTCACCGCACAGGATTCGAGCGTGTTGCTGCTGGCGTTGCTCTGGTCGGTCTACCTGCTGATCGCCGAGCCCGCCGGGCTCGCGGCCCACTGGAGTTATGCGCGAGACGACTTCGTAGCGCCCCAGATCGCACGCATCTGCGGACTGGCGCTGCGCGTCGTCGTGGTGCTGGTGCTGATCTGGATCGATGCGCCGATCCATGCGTTCGTGCTGTCGTGGATCCTGGAAGCACTCGTCTTCAAGGCTTACCTCGATCGGCGCTGGATCGTCCGGCCGCGCCTGTTCCGCGGTACTCTCGATCGCGGCGAATTGCGCG
>JBGSTN010000932.1:0-1799 GCA_041736455.1 Burkholderiaceae bacterium
CGCGTTGACGTTGTCGCCCGTCATGGCGGCGACCCTGCTGCGCAGTGCCGAAGACGAGAACCGCGGCTTCGCAGGCTGGGTCAACCGGCAGTTCGACAACCTGCGCGATGCGTACGGACGAGCGCTGGGCGTGACGCTCGCGGCACGCCCGGCTGTCTACATCGTCTGGATCGTGCTCAGCCTGGCGACGGTGCCGATGTTCATGTTCTCTCCGAAGGAACTCGCGCCCAGCGAAGATCAATCCGTGCTGTTCGGCATCATCAACACGTCGGCCAATGCGTCGGCCGATCAGAAAGCCGTCTACGCGAAGGCTGCAGAGGATGCGATGCTCCAGACGCCCGAGGCGCGGCTGACGTTCCAGTTCCTGTTCCCGGCAACGATCGGCGCGACGCTGGGCGCCGACGGGTTCAGCGGTCTGGCGGTCAAGCCATGGGGCGAGCGCGAGCGCACCGTCACGGAGATCGTGCCCGACGTCCAGGGCGAGGTCGCGAAGATTCCGGGCATGCAGATCTTCATGACGACGCCACCGGCACTGCCGGGCGGCAGCAACTTCCCGGTCGAGTTCGTGATCACGTCGACGGCCGACACGACGCAGATGCTCGAGGTGGCCCAGCAGTTGCAGGGCAAGGCGATGGAGAGCGGGTTGTTCGCCTTTCCGCCAACGCTCGACCTCAACATCGACATGCCGCAGACCGTCATCAACATCGATCGCGACAAGCTCGCCACGCTGGGCCTGAACCTGTCGCAGATCGGGGCGGACCTGGGCGCAGCCATGGGCGGCAACTTCGTCAACCGTTTCAACATGGATGGCCGCAGCTACAAGGTGATTCCGCAGTTGCAGCGTGCTGACCGGTTGACGCCCGAACAGCTGAAAGAGATCTATTTTTCGACGCCCGACGGCCGCATGATCCCTTTGTCGGCCGTGGGCACTCTCGAAGACAAGGTCGTACCGAGGTCGCTGAACCGATTCCAGCAACTCAATGCGGTGAAGCTGTCTGGCGTGACGACAAGGACACTCGACGAGGCCTTGACGCTCCTGGAGACCACTGCGCGCGAGGTGCTGCCGCCCGGCTTCAGCTACGACTACACCGGCGAGTCGCGCCAGCTGCGTACCGAAGGCAACAAATTCGTGCCGGCGTTCGCGATGGCGATTCTGCTGATCTTCCTGGCGCTGGCGGTGCAGTTCAATTCGTTTCGCGATCCGCTCGTGATCCTGCTGGGATCCGTGCCGCTCGCGATGTTCGGTGCGCTGATCTTCACGGTGCTGAAGATCCCGAATCCGAACATGCCGTACTGGACCAATGCGTTCACCACCACGCTCAACATCTACGCGCAGGTCGGTCTGGTGACGCTCGTCGGCCTGATCGCCAAGAACGGCATCCTGATCGTGGAGTTCGCCAACAAGTTGCAGGAAACCGGGGTGGACAAGATCACCGCCGTGCACGATGCGGCGATGACGCGGTTACGCCCCGTGCTGATGACCAGCGTGGCGACGATTGCAGGTCATTTTCCGCTGGTACTGGTCACCGGTGCGGGCGCGGCGGCGCGCAACTCGATCGGTCTGGTGCTGGTAGGCGGCATGGCGATCGGGACCCTCTTCACGTTGTTCATCGTGCCGGCGCTGTACGTATTGATCGCCAAGGAACGGGCAGGCGAGCGACAAGGCGATGAGCAGGTCTCCGATCATGCGTCCGAAGATCTCGCCGTCGATACGACCGGCATGCGCCCCGCACGCTGAGGGCCTGTCGACGATCCGGCCCCGCCTACCGCTCGCGCCGTGTCGACGGGGCCGGCGCAGC
>JBGSTN010000973.1:0-1886 GCA_041736455.1 Burkholderiaceae bacterium
GGTCGTTGGCGGTACCGTAGGCGTTGCTTCAGGGGCGGGCGTTATCGGTGCTTCCGGCGCGGGCGTTTCAGGCGCGGCGACCGTACCGGCACCGGTGGCGCTTCCATTCGACGTGGCAGCCGGATCTTCACTCGAGCCGCAGGACGCGAGCAGCGTGGCCAGTGTCACGGTGAGCAATCTGTTGTGTATGGACAATGGTGACTCCAAAGGGCTCTTGGGGCGGTTGACGCGACGCCAAGCCTCGCTCATCCGAGCGCATTCGAGGGACAGCAGACAACGGCCGGCTCGCCGCTTCGCGGCGCGTGCCTTGAACCGATGCGAGCCCGGGCGCTCGGCGGAAAGAGGAGAGGGATGGAACGGCATTCCGGAATTGCCGGTAATGTAACTGAAACACCAACGACACGGAGGTCGGATCTGGTCACCTAGCGTAACTTGGTCTCTACGATACGGGCGAAGAAACTCGCCCCCAACGGCAGCGCTGCATCGTTGAAATCGTAGGCCGGATGATGGACTTCGCAGGAACCTTCGCCATCCCCGTTGCCGATATTGAGGTAGCAGCCGGGCACTTCGCGCAGCATGAAAGAGAAGTCTTCCGAGGCCAGGATCAGCGGCGGGTCGCGATCGACGTGCGCCGAGCCGACGAGTTCGCTGCAGACCCGTGCGGCCGCTTCGGCTTCGCCGGCATCATTGATCGTCGGGGCGAAGTTCACGTCGAAGCGCACGCTGGCGGTCGCACCCATCGCCTGCGCCGTGTGCTCGACGATGCGCCGCATGTTGGCTTCTATCAAGGCCATGGTTTCATCGCTGAATGCCCGCGCGGTACCGGACAACCGGCAGGTGTGTGGGATCACGTTGTAGGCGTCGCCGGCGTGGAACTGGGTGACGGACAACACGGCCTGATCGCGCGGTGCGATGTTGCGCGACACGATGCTCTGCAGCGCCGCGGCGATCTGCACACCGACCAGCAGCGGATCGACCCCTGCCTCGGGCCTCGCGCCGTGCGTCCCGACTCCCTGGATATCGATGTCGAAGAACGCACCGCCTGCCATCATCGGCCCGGCGCGCACGGCGAAGTGGCCGACCGGGAGCTTGGGCCGATTGTGCATGCCGAAGATAGAGTCGCAGGGAAAGCGGGTGAACAGGCCGTCGGCGATCATGGCGCGCGCGCCCCCGAGGCCTTCCTCTGCCGGCTGGAAGATGAAGTGCACGGTCCCGTCGAAGCGGCGCGTCGCTGCCAGGTAGCGCGCTGCGCCGAGCAGCATCGTCGTATGTCCGTCGTGGCCACAGGCATGCATGACGCCCGGACTCGTCGAGCGATGGTCGAACGTGTTCAATTCATGAACCGGCAACGCATCCATGTCGGCACGAAGTCCGATCGTTCGCGCGGAAGTCCCGTTGCGCAGCACACCGACGACGCCCGTCTTGCCGATGCCACGATGCACGTCGACGCCGAACGATGCGAGCAGTCCTGCGACCACTTCGGCGGTTCGCGTTTCCGCGAAGCCGAGTTCCGGATGGGCATGGATGTCGCGTCGCCATGCGATCAACTCGTCATGGTGTGCGACGATCGGAGCGAGCAACTGCATCGATGGTTCTCCCTGGGAGGCAGCGTGAGCGTTCATCGTTCGTCAACCCGGCTCGCCCCGGGTCGCCACGATGCGCAGCAACCGGCCCTGGTCGGTCAGCAGCCATGGATATCCGTCGGGACCTTCACGCACCTGGCGGATACGCTCGCCGCGATCGGTCTGGAAACGGGTCTCCGCGGTGATGTCGTCGCCGGCCATCGTCAGCGCAATCAGCGCGCGGGCCGACAGTGAGCCGGCCAGCAGGTGGTTCGTGAGCGCGGGCACCTTGTCGCCGCGATAATAGGCGAGTCCGGAAGGCGC
>JBGSTN010000533.1:0-1826 GCA_041736455.1 Burkholderiaceae bacterium
CTGGCGCGCTGCGCGCTGCAATCGCGGCGCAATGCTGCCCGCGTCGACCATTCTTGCTCGCAGCGCACTCTCGCGCACTGCCGATTGCACACGCTCCAGTTTGTCCACGATCGCGTTGGCGCGCTCGACGTGATGATCGATCTGCTGCTCGAGCAGTTTGCTGTCGGCGGCCGCTTCGGTGATCCGCCTCGAGACGGTGTGCAGTTCACTGTAACGCTCCAGTTCGAGCGGATCGAAATCGCTGTCCGGTTCACCGGTATCGATCGAGGGCATTTCATCGAGCAGGTGATCGAGATCGACGGACAATGCGTCGAGTCGTTCGCTGCCGTCGCGCAATGAACGATGCGAGAACGACATTTCGCGGATCGTATGTTGCATTTCCGACAACGCGATCAATGCCTCGTCAGCTGATTCCAGCAACTGATCGATGATCGCCGTGGGCACTCGGACCGTGAGTGCGCTCGCACGCGCGTGGAAATCACTGGCCAGCGTGGCGGGCGAGACGCCATCGTCGAAGTCGGGCAAGCCGTCGATCGGCATGACTTCGCCAGCGATGGGTGGCGCGGACCAGTCGGCCCAGACCGGCGCGGATTCCGGCAATGGCACGACATCACCCGCTTGCACATCGGTGAGGGGTGCAGACTCGCGCACGGACACCGGAGACGGTGCCGGAGTGGCTGCCGATGTCGATTCCGGCGCAGGCAGCGTCGGCATCTCCAGGTCGGGAAGCTCGAAATCGGTGATGTTGAAGGCGGGAAAACGCTGTTCATCGCCTTCTGCGAGAGGCGGCAATTCGCTCCAGTCTTCATCGGGTCGAACGTCGTTGCGTGCCTGGTCGACAGTCTGTGCTTGATCGACATTCGGTGCCTGATCGACATTTGGTGCCGGATCGACATTCGGTGCCTCACCGTCGTTCCGCAGGTGACCTTCGTTTTCGGAGAACGCCGTCACCGCCGCGCCCTCCTCGTCGCGAACCTGCTGCTGATAGCGCGACTCGACATCCAGAGCCAGTCGATTCACGGTGTCGAGCACGTCGCGATAGATGTGCAGCGCGTCGCCGGGCGGCTCACCCATCCCGCACAGGGATTCGACCATTTCAGCCAGGCAGTCGGCCGCGGTGCACAAAGTCTGGACGACGGCGAGATCGGGTTCGGAAAACGATTGCTCGTGCAGTTCGAGCAGATCTTCCAGGGCATGCGTGAAATTCGCCACGCCACTGACCCCGACCGTATTGGCCGAACCCTTGATGGTGTGCGCCGTGCGTCTCGCATTGGCCAGTTGCTCGAAGTCGTTGCCCGCCATCGCGCTGACCGCATCCGTGAATTGAGCGACCAGCCCGGGCAACTCGCGCAGAAGGTGATCGACGACTTCACGGTCGGCATCGTCCGGTATCACCAGTGACAGGTCGTCGGCGTCGACATCTCCCGGGCGCCGCTCGACACGGCGTGACCCGACCACGCGCAGATCGCGAAGCGTGTCGCGTGCCTGCGCCAGCAGAACGGGCGCATCCCACGGAGCGAGCGTATGGATTTCCAGCGCCGCCTCGAGCTGTTCCGGTTGCCGATGTTCGAACCATCGAGCCCAGCGACGCGGCCATTCGAACAGGCTCTGCATTGCCTGGTCGTCAAGCGACTGGCCCGATTCGACACGCATCTGCAACTGCGCGGCGAAATGATCGAACAGGTAAGCCAGCGAAGTCAGCCCCATGTAGCGCATTGCGTTGGCGAAGTAACCGGCGCGCTCGGCAACGAGCGAAAGGACCTGACCGGGCGCTGCGGGAGCCAGACCATCAAGCTCGTCGCTCAACTCGCGGCCGGCCTGGGCGA
>JBGSTN010001027.1:0-3672 GCA_041736455.1 Burkholderiaceae bacterium
AAGTGCTTTCGCACACGCAGCGCTCATGCCGCAAGGAAGCCGAGCGATTTCTGCTCTGGGCGATCCTCGAGCGCGGCAAGCCGCTGTCGTCGATGTCGACCGAGGACTGCATCGCGTACCGCGATTTCCTCGCGGACCCGCAACCGGCCGACACCTGGTGCGGGCCACGCGGGCGCGAGCGCTGGTCGCCGCTATGGCGTCCATTCGAGGGACCGCTTTCGCCAGCGGCGCAGCACCTGGCGATCACGCAGTTGCGCAATCTCTATGCGTTCCTCGCGAACCAGAACTACCTGATGGGCAATCCGTGGATGGGCGTGGCGACGCCGCGACGGCTTGGCCCTGGGGTGGATGCGAGTCGCAGCTTCACCGAGCGTCAGTGGCGGCTGATCATGGCCCACGTGAAGGCGCTCAAAGCGAACGAGAAGAATCAGCGCATCGCGTTTGCGCTGGGACTGCTCTATGCGACCGGGCTTCGACTGAGCGAAGCGGTGAATGCGAAAGTCGCCGATCTGACCTGGGTCGAATATCCCCCTGAAAAGGGTGAGGACGCGTCGGTGAACGGCTGGGAACTGAAGGTGCTGGGCAAAGGAGAAAAGCTGCGCGAGGTCGTGGTGCCGGAATCGGTCATCACCTTGTTGCAAGGTTATCTGGTGACGCGTGGGTTGCCCGGCGATCTCAACGCACCGGAAAACCGCGAGGTGTACTTGTTAGCACCGCTCACGCACTTGGCCGAGCCTGCCGAACGATTCGGCACGTCTGCAGGGCAGGGCCCCGGATCAGGTCTCGCGGCGTCGACGCTCTACGCGTTGCTGAAAAACTTCTTCCAGGAATGCGCGGAGGAAGTTTCGGTGCATCATCCCCGACAGGGTGATCGCATTCGCCAAGCAAGCACGCACTGGTTGCGTCACACGCATGCGAGTCATGCGATCGCCAACGGCGTGCCGATCGAAGTGGCGCAGGCCAGTCTCGGACATGCGTCACTGGCGACAACAACGGTTTATGTCACCACTGAAAAGGCGCGCAGGATGCGGGCGATGCAGGACGCGATGAAGTGACGGGCCTGTCATGGCCTCGACACAAGGGATTCATACCCCGATGATGCAGTGTTCGACTCTTGAAGGCTCGTTCGAACCTCCTTACTTGGCTGGCAGATCGGTCCAATCCATTCTCAGCATGTCGCGCATGGAGTTTCATGTGCAGGCTTGGTTCGACTTGACGGTGCGGACGCTATCTCCGAGGTCGAATCATGTCCGGCCATCGAGTCTGAACAGCCCTGCAATGGCAGAGCGTCTTCTTGGCATGCAATCTTCTGTGGCTTTTCCCGATGCGTGATTCGCTGCTCACCGCATTCTGTCGCCACACCTCGGCGAACCTGCTGAGCCAGAAGAAGCGCGCAGACCTCAAGCTGCCTGAAGCGTTGCTCGGTTCATTGGACGTCAGGCTCACGTTTGGGTCTAACGTTACGGCAGGCGAAAGGAGACTGCGGTTCTCCCCTAGGCAGGGGAACCGGTTGCGGCGAGCGACGCCAGGCCGCCGTGCATGCCGTGCATCCCGAGGAGGAGACGAGATCCGAAACGACAAACGACTGAGGCTCCACTATTGAATCCGACGCGTACGCCGCTGAAAGACAAACCGCTGCGGCTCCCCGGCCAGTCGCAGGCCGAGGAACTGTCGGCGATGTGGGACGACAAACTCCAGCCGTGGCTCTTCTTGGCGTTGATCATGTGTCTGTTGGCTGGACTGGAGTGGTTCAGGTACCTGACATCCTCGCGCTTCAACCCTGTCCTCTTCAGCGTTGTTGCGGCGGTCTTCGCCAGCGTTGCTGCATGGAAGGTCTGGCGCATGCGCCCGAGACTGAAGCGGCTTCGCCAGGCGATTGAGGGAGAACGGGCGGTTGGCCAGTACTTGGAGCAGCTGCGAGCCCGTGGCTATCGCGTATTTCATGACATCGTCGGTTCGAGTTTCAATCTCGACCATGTCCTGGTTGGGCCGGCCGGGGTCTTCACGATCGAAACGAAGACATGGAGCAAACCGGCACAAGGAGAGGCGAGGGTCGTCTTCGACGGCGAGATCATCAAGGTCGCCGGTTACGTGCCCGATCGCGATCCGGTGACGCAGGCGCGCGCCCAGGCCTCGTGGCTGCGCACGCTCATCAAAGAAAGCACTGGCCGCGTGGTCGACGTCTTTCCCGTGGTTGTATTCCCCGGCTGGTACGTCGAACAGACGAAAACCAGTCGAAAAAGCATCTGGGTGCTTGAGCCAAAGGCGCTCCCATCATTCCTCGACCACGAGGCGGTTCGGCTGGTCAATGAGGACGTTCAACTGATCGCTTTTCATCTGTCGCGCTTTATCAGGAGCACCCAAGCGACGATCAGCTAGGCCGAGGGCTTGACGAGTCGGCGGCGCGGTCGGGCTTGTTCAGCGTTCGAACAAAGGCGAGACGAATGGGCACATCGACATGCCTGACGTAGGGGCAACAAACGTTGCTGATATCGCGATGGTAAAGAGGGCACTTTTCCGAAGGACTGCTCTATTGGTCGAGACGACGTCGGTTACCTGCGCTTGACCCTACGACCAATAAAGATTCGCTACGAGGATCTGTCCTGCGAAGCGGAATTGTTTTGTTGACGGGTTGCCCACCGTCGGCGCCTGCGTCGCAGGCGCTGCGCCGACCATGGACAACCCAGCGTCCTTTGATGGCGGAAATTGCGTGTTACGCCCGAACCGTGTGACTATGACGTGGTGCCCGATTTTCGGACCAGGTCGGCAACGAAGCTGCGGCTGGTAATGCGGCGCGTATCAATACGACTGCTTCATTCATCGTCGAACGCGGGCAGGGATCTCGATTAGGTCGAGCGTTCGCCGGGCCCTCGCGGTTTGGCGGGCGGGTTGATCCCCGGCGCGGGGAGTTTGGGTGCGTACACCGCCCGACATCCGCGACAGACCTTCAGGCCACTCCGAATGGTCAGTGCACCGTCGGCTCGCGGCAGATACACGTCGTCGAAGTCGCTCAGGGCACAAAGTTCGCAAATCAGTGGGACGATTTTCATGACTGTGTATAAATACAGTATTCTAAAGACTACGGATAGACTACCTACTGGCAGAAAGTGATGCGTTTATGACGCCGACCTCAATCCCCATCAACCGGGCCCCGGTGCTCACGCTCTGGGCCTACGTCGTGGCCCGACGGCTCGGCTTCCATCAGGCCGAATCACTAACGTTGGCCAAGGCGCTGGCGGGTGCCACGGCGCACAGCAAGGGAACCCGGATCGGCGTGTTCGAGCCGACGCCGGCGGCCATCAAGGAAGCGCGTGCGAAGCGACGCGAAGAAGCCGGCGTCGTCGCGGTGTCGTTCATGACGCGCGAGCTGCCGATGATGCAGACCGATGAGGGACTGGTCGCGATGGCCGGGGATAAGCCGATCGATCCGGCGGCCGTCGATCGGTATCTGGACAGCAAATTTGGCGAGGCCAGGGCTGCGACAACCGAGGCGATGGAAGGGCTCGCCAAGGCGTATCCGCCCAAGGCGCTCGCGGCCGAAGCGTTTCGCCTGTACATGCAGTTTCGGCCCGAGGTCGCGGCCGGCAAGAAAGGGTGGGCGCTGCGGGCGAGCTCTCGCTGGATCTACTACGCGAGATGGCAAGCCGTGTCTGACCGGCCGATCGGCGACGA
>JBGSTN010001082.1:0-6458 GCA_041736455.1 Burkholderiaceae bacterium
CGCGTTCGTTCATGGCTCGCTCCGCGCCGCATCGGAACCGATCCGCTGCGCTGCGATCGGATTGAAGCAGCGCAGCGAATGGCCGTCGACGGTGGTCAGGGGAGGCGCTTGCAGACAGGCGTCGGTCGCATGAGTGCATCGATTGCGAAACGCGCACCCGGCCGGCAGGTTGAGCAGCGACGGCGTCATGCCTGGAATCTGTGCGAGCGGCTGGCCACGTGCCAGTCCGAGCCGTGCGGCAGCGGCCGGTGTCGAGGCGATGAGTCCCGCCGTATATGGGTGACGCGGCGATTCGAGCACTGCTGCGACCGTTCCGGCTTCGACGATGCGGCCCGCATACATCACACAGACGCTGTCGGCCAGTCCGGCGACGACAGACAGATCGTGAGTGATCCAGATCAACGCCGTGCCGGACTCGCGGCACAACTTCTGCATCTCGAACAGGATCTGGCCCTGGATCGTCACGTCGAGCGCGGTCGTCGGTTCGTCGCAGACGATGAGTTCGGGCTTGTTGAGCAATGCAGTGGCGATCGCGACACGCTGCCTCATGCCACCGGAGAACTGATGCGGGTAGGCATCGAGGCGCTCGTCGGGCGACGGGATGCCCACCCTCACCAGCGCGGCGCGCGCCCGAGCGCGTGCCTCTTGGCGCGACACGCGCTCATGGGCGGTGATCGCTTCGATCATCTGGGCATCGATGCGCATCACCGGATTGAGCGTCATCATCGGATCCTGGAAGATCATCGCGATCCGGTTGCCGCGCACCGCACGCAGTTCGTTCGCACCGAACTTCGTCAGGTCTTCGCCATCGAGCAGGATGCGTCCGCCGACGATCCGGCCCGGTGGATCGACGAGACCGATGATCGAGTAGCCGGTCATCGACTTGCCCGACCCGGACTCTCCCACCAGGCCCATGATCTCGCCGCGGCGGACCGTGAAATCGACGCCGTCGACCGCCTTGACGACGCCCGCGCGGGTGAAGAAATGAGTCTGCAACTGCTCGACGACGAGGGTGGGACGATCGCTCATGGTCGTTCAGTGCGTCTGCAGTCGCGGATTCAACACGTCGCGCACGCGGTCGGCGACGAGATTGATCGAGACGATCGTGATCAGCAGGGCGACGCCGGGATAGAAGCTGATCCAGTACTGCCCGGACAGCAGGTAACGGAATCCGTTCGAGATCAGCAGCCCCAGCGAAGGTTCGGTCACCGGCACCCCGAGGCCGAGGAACGACAACGTCGCCTCGAGGGCGATCGCGGAGGCGACCTGAAGCGCTGCGACGACGATCAGCGGGGGCAGGCAGTTGGGCAGCAGGTGGCGAAAGATGATCCGCATCGGTGACAGACCGAGACCGCGCGCGGCTTCGATGTATTCCTTGCGCCGCTCGACGATCGCCGCACCGCGCGTCGTGCGCGCGTAGTAGGCCCACTGAACGGCCACCAGGGCGATCACGATGTTGCCCAGGCCGGGCTTCAGGAACGCCAGCAGGATCAACGCCAGCAGTATCGCCGGGAACGACAACTGGATATCGGCGATGCGCATGATCAGCGTTTCCGTCCGGCCGCCGGCATAACCGGCGAGCAGTCCGACCGACATGCCGATGGCCAGCGCGATGAGCGTGGACACCACGCCGACACCGATGCTGATGCGCAGGCCGTAGAAGATCGCGCTGAGCATGTCGCGGCCCTGCCCGTCGCTGCCGAGAAAGAAGGTCAGCGTGCCGTCGCTGGATTTCTCGCCCGGCGCCATGCGTGAGTCCATCAGATCCAGGCGAGAAAGATCGTAGGGATTCTGCGGCGCGATCCAGGGTGCGAAGACCGCCAGCAGCACGAGACCGACCAGCACGATCAGGCCGACGATCGCGATCCGGCTGTCGACGAATTGCGCGACGAACCGTCGGAAAGGGGTCTCCGCATCGACGACCGGTGTAGCAGCGACTGGCGCCGGTCCGGTGGTCATTCGTGAGCCAGCCTGACGCGCGGGTCGAGCACCGAATAGATGATGTCGACGATCAGATTGATCAGGACGAACATGATGACGATGACCAGCAGGTAGGCGACGATGACGGGGCGATCGAGCACGGCAATCGAATCGATGATGAGCTTGCCCATGCCCGGCCACGCGAAGATGGTTTCGGTGACGATCGAGAACGCGATGACGCCGCCGAACTCGAGGTCGATCACGGTGACGATCGGAATCATGATGTTCTTGAGAATATGCACGCCGACGACCCGTCGCGGCGCAATGCCCTTGGCGCGGGCGAACTTCACGTAGTCCTGCAGAAGCGCTTCCTGAGTGCCGGCACGCGTGAGCCGGATGATCAGCGACAGCTTGAACAACGCGAGATTGAGCGCAGGCATCAGCAGATGGCGCAGGCCGTCCCAGGTGAGGAAGGACACCCGCAGTCCGCCGAACAACTCGACGGTTTCGCCGCGGCCACTGGTGGGCAGCCAGCCCAGCACCACGGAAAACAGCATGATCATCATCAGCCCGACCCAGAACGTCGGCAGCGAGAAGCCCAGGATCGAGCCCGTCATGATCGTCTTGCCTGCGATCGAATCAGGCTTGAGGCCTGCCCACAGGCCGAGCGGAATGCCCAGCACGATCGCGATCAGCATGGCGGTGAGCGCCAGCTCGAACGTCGCCGGCGCCCGCTCCATGATCAATTCGACCGCCGGCGTGCCATAGGCGAACGAGCGTCCGAGGTCGCCCGACAGCGCGCCGGACAGGAACCGCCAGTACTGGACAGGCAATGGCTTGTCGAGCCCCATCTGCAGACGCGTCGCCTCGCGCTCGGCCTGCGTGGAATCGGGACTCGACAGCACATCCACCGGGTCGCCGAGCGCCGTGACGCCCGCGAACACGATGATCGACATCACCAGCAGGACGCCGATGCTCTGAATCAGCCGGCGGATGATGAACGCTAGCAACGGGCGTCAGCTCGGCTTGAAACTGTGCGCGTAGGTTCGTTCGTCGGTGCGCGGCACGTAGTCGATGCCTTTCCTTGCCGCCCACGTCGTCACCTGCTGATGGATCGGCATGAACGCGCCATCCTTCATCACGATGCGCACGGCATCCTGGAACAGGGCGAGACGCTTCGCATCGTCGACGGTGCGCAGGCCTTCCTCGAGCAGCGCGTCCATCTTCGGATTGCAGTAGGACATCCCGTTGTTGGTCCCGAAGCCCTTGCTCGCATTCTCGCAGGCGACGAGCGCGCGCAACGGCGACGATACTTCGCCCGTCTGCGCGCCCCAGCCCAGCAGCCAGGTGGAGAACTCCTTGCGGTTGATGCTCACGCGCGCGGCGAAATCCGCCATCGGGCTGGCGGCGACCTTCGTCGTCACGCCGATGCGGGTCCACATCGAAGCGACTGCCTGGAGGATCTGCTCGTCATTGACGTAGCGATTGTTCGGCCCGTGCAACGTGACACTGAAGCCGTTCGGATAGCCGGCGTCCTTGAGCAGTTTCTTCGCACTCTCGGGATCGTACTTCGCCGCCTTGATGTCGGGCACATGACCGAACAAGGTTGCCGGCACGAAGTTGCCGGTAGGCTCGGACAACCCCTCCATGATCCGTTCCTTGATCGCTTCGCGGTTGATCGACATCGTCATCGCGTCGCGCACGCGTTGATCGCGAAACGGGTTCTTCTCTAGCGGCTTGCCGTCCTTGTCGGTCACGTAAGGTGTCTTCTCGCGCTGGTCGAGATTCATGTAGATCACACGATGCGAGACCTTCGAGAAGAACGACAGATCCTTGGCGTCGCGAATCCGTTTCAGATCGGACGTCGGCACGTTCTCGATCGCGTCGACGTCCTTGGCGAGCAAAGCCGCGACACGCGTGGCCGGCTGCGGAATGAAGCGCAGCGTGACCTTGGTCCAGGCCGGCTTGTTGCCCCAGTAGTCGTCGTTGCGCACCAGTTCGACCCGATCGTCACGCGCGAAGCTCACGAACTTGAAGGGGCCCGAACCGATCATGCCCTTGCCCGACGAGAAAGCGTCGCTGGTCAGCCCTTCAGTCGCCTTCTTGCTGACCACGAAGATCGACGTGAGATCCGACAGCATCAACGGATAGGGCGTCTTGGTCTTCAGCTGGAGTGTCTTGGCATCGACGATCACCTTGTCCGCGATCGACTTCGTGTAGACATCGAACTTGCCCGGGCTGTTGACGATGGTCGACGTCCGATCGATCGACCAGGCGACATCTTCGGCAGTCACGTCGGAGCCGTCGTGGAACTTTGCATTGGGCTGGAGCTTGAACTCCCAGGTCAGTTCGTCGATCAGCTTCCACGAGGCAGCCAGCGACGGGATCAGGCGGCTGTCCGCATCCATCTTGACCAGCGATTCGAACACATGCTCGGACACATTGATGTTCGAGAACAGGTTGTAGAAATGCGGATCCATCGAATTCGGCGGAGAACTCATCGCCACCTTGAGTTCGGCGGCCGAGGCCGGCGTGGCAAGCGAGCCGACCGAACAGACCAGGGTAACGGCCACCGCACCGAATGCGTGCCAGAGCTTTCGCACATTGACCGGCCGCCGGACGGCGCGGGTTGAACGAGGGTTCGACATGGGTTTCCTCCAGATCATTGCGGCCAGCGTGCCGCGACGTGACGGCGTAGTGTGCCGTATTCGAAGTCTTTGCGCGACATGGCATGCCGGCCCTCGAGCCGAAAGGCCGGTCGGTCCGTCCATGTGTGCCAAGGGGAAACAAGCGGTCGACGTGACCGCACGGCACAATGCAAAGACCCTCCCCGCCACGCGATCATGACCCCCCACCCCAGCCGGCCCGAATCCCTGAGCGAGTTGCGCATCCTCACCTGGATGTGCGCGATCATCGCCGTGAATCAGCTCGGCTTCGGTGCACTGCTGCCGGTGCTGCCGCTCTACGCGCAGTCCTTCGGGGTATCGGCCTCCGCCATCGGCATGACGATCGCCGTCTACGGCCTGGCGCGGTTCCTGATGGCCATCCCTTGCGGTCGTCTCGCCGATCACCTGGGGCGTCGGCCCACACTGGCGCTCGGTGGACTGATCAGCGCGCTCGGCAATCTGTGGTGCGCGCTCGCCGGCAGTTTCACCGAGCTGATGGTCGCGCGCTTCGTTGCAGGCGCAGGCGCCGGTGTCGTGTTGACGATCGGCTCGGTGGTGTTGGCCGACATCAGCACGCCTGCGCGGCGGGGCCGCATGATGGCCACCTATCAGGCGGCCTTTCTGTTCGCGGTCGGTATCGGCCCGTTGCCGGGCGGCCTGCTCGCCGAACACTTCGGCCTGGCAATGCCGTTCGCGCTTTATGCCGGCGCGTCGGTCCTCGTCACTTTGCTGGCGTGGTTCGCGATTCCGGAAACGCGCGGCTTCGGCACGGGCCTGACCGCCGGACAGACGATGACCGACCAATCCTTCGCGCAGCAGATCCGCCTGCTGACGACGAACACCGGCTTCATGCTCGTGTGCCTGTTCGGTTTCACCCATGCGGTGGTCCGCACCGGTGGCCTGTTCAATGTCGTACCCGTCATCGGCGCCGACCTGTTGCGCCTGACCGCCGGACAGATCGGCGGCTCGCTGGCGATCGGCAGCGTCCTGGGCCTGCTCACCGCCTATCCGGCCGGCGCGATGGCAGATCGGTTCGGACGCAAGTCGGTGATCGTGCCTTCCTGCCTGCTGGTCGGTGTCTCGATGGTCGGATTCGCCTATGCGGCTTCACTGACGGGATTCGCGCTGGCCTGCATGGCGTGGGGGATCGCGACATCGATCAGCGGTGCGGCGCCCGCGGCCTATGCGGCGGATTCCGCGCCGACCGGAATGAATGCCGCGGCGATGAGCAGTTATCGCATGCTCAGCGACATCGGCTATGTCGTCGGTCCCATCGGCCTCGGGCTGCTCGTCGACTTCACCAGCGCAAAGCCGACGATGCTGGTCGCCGCGGCGTTGATCGTGCTCGTCGGGCTGCTGTTCGCCCGCTACGCGCCCGAAACCTATCGTGCCGACCGCGCCCCGAGTCGCTGAATGAAGCGCGTCGACTCGACAGGCCGGCTCAGCGCGCCGACGGCGCCTCTTGCGGAAACAGTTCTCGCAGCCCGGCTGCCGTTGCCCGGCATACGCCGCGTTCGGTCACCAGGCCGGTGACGAGATGACCGGGCGTCACGTCGAATGCCGGGTTCGCGGCGGTGGTAGCGGCCGGCGCGATACGAACCCGCGATACCGCGCCCGACTCCAGCAGACCCGACATGTACAACACCTCGTCGGGACTGCGCGACTCGATCGGTATCTCGCGAACGCCATTGCGCATTTCCCAATCGATGGTCGACGACGGCAATGCGACATAGAACGGCACCGAATTGTCGTAGGCAGCGAGCGCCTTGAGATAAGTGCCGATCTTGTTGCAGACGTCGCCCGTGGCGGTGGTGCGATCGCTGCCGACCAGGCACAGGTCGACCTGCCCGTGTTGCATCAGGTGGCCGCCCG